>CADAEX010000142.1 GCA_902787125.1 uncultured Spirochaetaceae bacterium | reverse complement strand
CCACCGCCGGCTACATTTTCCAGCGTCTCTTTTGTGAGTTTTTTCTTGTCGATCGGCATACATACCTCTATCTAATTTAATATACAAGTATTTCTTTCATTTTGGCAATAGCAGGGCAGACAGAATCGCTTGTAAATACAATCTTTACAAGATTCTGCCGCGTTATTCTCAATGCTTCGGAGTTTCTGGACTGTCTCAGATTTTTCCCAGTACTCAGCAAGGGAATCAAAAGCTTCTGACTCTTCAATATTGATACAAGGTGAAAGCTGTCCATCTGCATGGATGCAGAGATGGTCCCTGCCTGCGCTGCAGCCCCGTTCTATTCCCCTGTTAGGATTCTTTACAGGATTTGCACCGCCCATGATTGCCCGGAGAGGGGAGAAGCAGGAGTCAACAGTCAATGTGATCTGGATATCCTTTAAATTGTTGATAAACTCTGCGGCCTGGATTAACTGCTGCTTTTCAGGGCACCTGCTGGAGGATATGATAAGTTCTTTGACCCCAAGCTTTCCAGCTTCAGCAACAACCTGGGGCAATTCATGAGCGTTGTCAGAGTTCATATACCACCTGGCGCTTATTTTGGTATGGTCTATCCACTTTAATGATCTCAGCAGGTCAAAATCAATGATAAAGCCTGAAACGCCAGATGCTGTCAAATCGGCCAACTTTTCTTCCGATACCTTGCCGGTGATTTCAATCTGGGAACTTATTCCATGCTTCTTGCAATAAGTTAAAAGTTCACTTATGTGCTCATATTCAAGGACATTGCCCCTGAACCGGACTTCCCGCACCCGGTTTGCCTCCAGCTCCTTAAGCCAATGGACAGCTCTGTCCAGGTCAAGGACATTATTTTTATTCTTAAGCTCCATCTCCACAAAAATCGGCTTTTCATAGGCACTGAAATAATAATGAGCAGGAGATGGAGTCTGTTCAAGGTATGCCTTGGCCTCGGTGATTTTCCCCTCCTGATAGTTCAGCTTGTAGTAGGCAACGAATGTCTGAATGAAGGGGTCGCCGTCAGGCAGTATCCTGTTCCAGCGGCGGAGGGCATCTCCCTTTGAGGGCAGGCACAGACCTGCATTTTCCAACTTTGTTATAAACCTGTCGGCTATAACAGGATGCTTCCAGGAAGGACAGAACATCTCAAAGCCGATCTTTGACGACAGTACCCCATCCGGACCAAGGTCAACGGCAACCTCGGTGGACCATACTTCCTTCCAAGGCTCCAAAGCGGCTTTAAGCGCATTGATGTCCCCTTTCCAGCCGATATCGGAAAGCCCATGGAACATCTCATCCCATGTGGGAAAATATAGGACCAGCCGCATGATATCAAGTTCTTTCCGGCTTGTCATAGTGCCGATGGATCTGACATACATATCTGGATTTACAGCCATCAGACGGACTAAGGGGTTGTAAAGAGACTTTGCCCGCTTCTCGCCTAAAAAGCCAGTCAAAAGTTTTTTCAGATAGTTCTTATCAGTTTTCGAGTTCAGATAAGCTGTGTAAAATAAACAGGGTTCAAGTTGTCCCCCTTTGGCAAATTCCCCGTAGTCCAGTTCATACCAAAGCCTTTCTGCTCCCGGTATATTTGACTCATCGATCTCCATAATATAATCAATGTATGGCTCAGGATTTCCAAGCCTGACCTCCAGGCCTGCGCAGTGGGTGAATGTCTCTCCGTACTGTGCCTCGACATTCGATAAAGCTGCCATGCACTGGTCTGATATTATTTCAGGCAGCGGGTGGCGTCTTATATGTGAAATATAGTCCTTCACCTTAAGGTCTTGTATTCTCATCAAATAATCCTGCTATCTTCAAAATGTCCATTATTTCCTTGCTGCTGCCTGTATTCATTATGGTTTCCCTCTGCTGCGCTGTCAGCCGGGACAAAGGTTCTTTTAGTGTCAATGACAGTTCTTCTTCACGGGTCTTGTTCCAATGAGAGCCTATAACATGGGATGCAATAAAATCAAACATCTCCTTGAACTCGCCGCAGTATTCTCTGAAATAACTGCCATGAAGATTCAGGGCATGGGCAGCGCAGCCACCCCGGCATATGAATGCATAGGGGCAGACAGAGCAGCTTTCCATATGGTCAACAGTCCTCAGTCGCCATTTGGCTTTGTTGAAGTTGAAGAGAAATTTCTTTGACTGGGGGTCCACAAACCCTACCAGACCATCATCTTTCTTGCCGACAGCAGTCCAGCATGCATGCACTTTCCCAAAAGGATCGACTACCAGCATCCCTTCCTCGGCTCCGCAGAATGCAGGAGAATGTTCTGCATATTTTTTATCTTTCAGCATACCCCTAAGCCGGTTTGCCATCAGGCTGAACTGGCTGTGGAGCCCCATGGCTTCTTTGAGATCAAAGCCAGCTTTCTGCAGCTCATCAAGGATGTCTTTCTCTCTGATTCTGTTCCCGGCCTGGCGGTTCACATCGGTTGCCTTGAAATAATAATCGAATTTGCCCCTCTTATCATCGGGGATGCGTTTTTTCTCTTTATCAATAAACCCCTTTGCTTTTATATTTTCTACAAGTTCTCCGATTGAATGGAGATTCTCAGGTCCTACGTTTACCCGCAGCGTAATATCTATACCGTGCTCCAGGGCCTTTTCTGCATTCTCCATTATATGCTCGTAAGTAGGTAGGCCATCTTTATGAATTCGGCGGCAATCGTTGACTTTTCCAGCCCCATCTATGGAGATCTGAATATTCTTGATACCAGACTGGCTGAGCAGCTCTATATAACTGTCAAGTTCGTAACCGTTTGAGATTGCAGAGACAGGGATTTTCAGATCCCTGCAATATTGAATGATTTCCTTGACTGTGCTGATATTTTTTGCCAGGAAGGGTTCCCCACCATAAAGGGTACATTCGCTTATCTGATAACCTTTTGACTGGTAATTCTGAATAACACCGAAGACTGCCTCTATCATCTGGCTGCTCATTACAGTCTCAAGCCATTCTCTGCCATTTTTCAGCCTATGCTGCTCATAGCAGTAGGGACAGCGGAAATTACAGTCATAGGTGGGCATGATAATAAGGGTGATTTTGCTCCGTCCCAGGAGTTTCTTGTGAATGTGGGAAAGTAATTTTAAATCAGCGGTTTCATCTTCCAGGGGGCGCTGCGTGATATGCCCGCGCTTTTCCAGACGTTCCATCAAAGCTGCCGGCAGGTCATTAAACTTTTCAGAATCAAGTAT
>CADAEX010000141.1 GCA_902787125.1 uncultured Spirochaetaceae bacterium | reverse complement strand
AGCTCTCACTCCTATCCGACATCACTTCCCGAAAAATGATGGGCGAAAGCATACTTTACTACAAAGGAAAGATATTCGGTGGCATCTATGACAACCGTTTCCTGGTGAAACCTGTTGAGGCTGCAAAGAAGATGATGCCGGATGCTCCGCCGGAAGTACCCTACCCCGGTGGCAAGAAAATGCTTCTAGTTGAAGATATAGACAACCGGGAATTCCTAAAAGAATTAATCATTGCCATATGTGACGAACTGCCGACACCGAAAGCAAAATGAATAAAGTAGTCAGATCGCTGAACAATCTGAACTGGAAATTGTATGCCTCTCTTCTGGTCATGGGATTATGCCCTACCCTATATACAACACTGAGAGTGTTCTTCTTGGGACAGCTTCCAGGAGAATGGGCCTTCTCCATAGCAGGACAGTTATCATGGATAAACTTGATTTATGAGATCCTGAACGAGGCAATTATCCTTCCTTTGTACTTCTTCATGGGAAACAGTGCTGGCAACAAACCGGAATATACAAACAAGATAAAGACAGGCCTTATTATTTCCTTCAGTGTTTACGCTATCTGCTCCATCTTCATTTGCTGTTTCACAGATTCCCTTTTATCGGTCATGGCCACAAGCAGAGAAATTATTGCAGAATCTGCTGTCTACATTCGGATTGAGAGCATAGCAAACATCTTCGCCCTATTGAGCAGTTTTCTTCTGGTCTGCCTTGTGACACTGGGAAAATCAAAATATGTATACATTCTTACCGGCGCAAAACTTATCTTGTGTACCCTGTTTGATACATTCTTTATATCTGCATTGCCAATTTCTGCCAACCTTGGTGTAAACGGCATCGGCTACAGCAACATAATTGTAAATATAATGCTGTTTATAGTCTCTGCAATTCTGCTCCAGAAAGAAGGCTATCCTCTCCTATGCAGAACAAAACTCTCATTCGCCTGGGCAAGAGATTTTGCCAGAATCGGCAGTATATCCGGAACTGAATCCCTGGTCAGGAATGCCGCCTATATGCTTATGATCAGCAGGATGGTCAACATGGTGAATGAACAGGGAACTTACTGGGTTGCTAATGCATTCATCTGGGGATGGCTGCTGCTCCCCATAAACCAGCTTGGAGAGCTTATAAAGCAGGAAGTGGGCACCAATGAGAAGGCCGTTAAGAACAACACTGTCGGATATATTGCCCTCACTTTAATCGTCTGCCTCTTCTGGGTTGTGACAATACCGCTCTGGAAAGGTTTTATGGCCTATGTGCTCCAGTTTTCCGATGTTGATAAGCTGTATGATCTTGTCAAACTTCTGCTCGGCTTCTATGTGCTGTATGCCGTTCAGAATGTCTTTGACAGTGAATTTTATGGCCTCGGCAAAACAAACTACCTGCTTTTTGAATCCTTGATGACAAATATTTTCTACTACGGAACAGCCTTTGTCCTATATTTAACCGGTATATGGACTCCATCCCTTACAGGAATAGCCCTGCTGTTCGGTATCGGGAATGCCTTTGACAGCATTGTTTCAGGCGGAGCCTTTGCCTACCTGCTGAGGAAAAAGAGAACAAACATCTGGGATATAGAGTAAAAATAAAAACTTTTCCTTGACTTTGCGAATATACATTGTATATACTCAATATAGGAGTAAGATATGAAAGCTGTAGTTCAAAAATGGGGAAACAGTTTAGGACTTCGGATTCCTTCCATCTGGGCCAAGGATAATGAAGTAAAAAGCGGCAACCAGGTAGAACTCATTGTAGAAAAAGGTAGAATAATTATTCTACCTCAAAAAAAATCCCTTGATGACATGCTGGAGAAGATAACTCCGGAGAATATTCACTCTGAGATCAAGACCGGCCCTGCTGTAGGAAATGAGGAATGGTAAAAACTAAATATATGCCTGATAAAGGTGATCTGGTGTGGCTTGACTTTGATCCGCAGTTGGGCCATGAACAGAAAGGGCGCAGACCTGCCCTCTGTATTTCTCAGAAGAAGTATAACCAAAAAACTAATCTTGCCTTGTTCTGCCCTATCACAAGTCAGATAAAAGGATATCCTTTTGAGGTAGTCCTTGAAAAACATTCAATAAGCGGATGCATACTTAGCGATCAGGTTAAAAATTTTGACTGGTGGGTCAGAAATTGCACTTTTATAGAGAAAGCAACTGAAGAGGAGATAGATTCAGTAATCGAGAACATAAAACTGATAATAGATTAAGTATACCACATAAAAGGAGTCGTTTATGCTGACAGAAAAATTGGTCAAATATTACAGGCAGGTGGCAAACATCTTCTGCTGGGCATTCCTCATCATCGCCGCACTGAGCGGTGCCGGCACCGGCTATGAGAGATGGGGCTTCATGGGATTCATCATCGGTGGATGCGGTGGTCTTCTTCTCGCTTTTGCACTTGAGCTCTTCATCATTCCGCCTATCATGGTTCTCTTTGAGATCAACGACAAACTGGACACTTTCAAAAGACAATGACTTTTGATGAAATAATCCCTGTATGCATGGGAACAAGAAGCAAAAACCCGGTGGCAATATTCCGGAAGCTGACAGCTCTCCCCTTCTGCCATATCCATGGCCCTGAGCATCATATTCTGGTGGGTTCCTCACTTCTTACCGCTTACAAGAACGCAGGTGGCGACATTGATCTTAAGCCTGCCCTCATGGAGATGATAAAGCGGGGCAGCAATGTCCCTGGCATGGCATGTGGCCTCTGGGGAGCCTGCGGTGCAGGTATCAGCTCCGGCATCTTCATCTCAATCATCACAGATTCAGGTCCCTTGACACAGAAACCTATGGGGCTTTCCAACCTGATGACATCCAGTTCCCTGGCAAAAATAGGGACTATCGGGGGCCCGCGGTGCTGCAAGCGGGATTCTTTCCTCTCTATCCTCTCTGCCATCGACTTTGTGAAGGAACACTTCGGAATCGAGATGGTGAAGGAAGAGATAAAGTGTGAGTTCTCGCCCCAGAACAGCCAGTGCATAAAGAGAAGGTGCCCATTTTACAGCTTATGATCAATGAAGATATCCTTAAGAAGCTATACTCCCTGCAGGACACAAAATACAGGGACTTCCAGGGCAAACTTCTGCCCACTGTGGATCCAAAGACAATAATCGGGGTCCGCACTCCAGACCTCCGCAAGCTGGCTAAAGAACTGGTCAAGCAGGATGACATCAGCACATTCCTGGACACTCTGCCCCA
>CADAEX010000140.1 GCA_902787125.1 uncultured Spirochaetaceae bacterium | reverse complement strand
TGCCTCGCAGAGCTTTCCAGTCTTGAGGACTGCATCCACAGGAACTGAAAGACCCTTTGTGTTGTTGAGACAGTCGAATACTCTGAACAGGTCGATTCCGCCTTTTGCAGCTTCATCTACAAACTTGTAGATAACGTTGTCAGGATAGTTTGTATAACCAACTGCGTTGGAAGATCTTAAGAGCATCTGGAACAGGATGTTCGGAACTGCGGCTCTAAGCTTCTCAAGCCGTGCCCATGGACATTCCTTAAGGAACCGGAGGGCAACGTCGAAGGTAGCTCCACCCCACATCTCCATAGAGAACAGGTTTGGTGCCAGATATGCAGTTGCATCTGCAATCCGTGTAAGGTCGTAAGTCCTGAACCGTGTTGCCAGCAGTGACTGGTGTGCGTCACGCATTGTTGTATCGGTGATAAGAAGCTTCTTCTGGTCCAGGATCCATTTGGAGAATTTCTCAGGTCCCATCTCGTCCAGCAGCTGCTTGGTTCCGCTCTGTGGAGGATTGATCTTGTTAAGCTCTGGTATTGGAGGCTCTCTGAACTCAGTTGCCTTTCTGTGAGTCTTTACAATCTCGTTTCCGTTTACAATGGTGGTTGCCAGGAAATTCATAAGGCGGGTAGCTCTGTCCCGGGGCTTCTTGACAATCTTAAGCTCAGGATGATCCTGGATGAAGGATGTGTCGCATTTTCCTTCCAGGAAGATATCGTTGGTGACCACGTTCTCAAGGAACGGTATGTTGGTCTTGACACCTCTGATCTTGAACTCGCCCAGAGCTCTCTTCATTACAGTAGCTGCATTCTTGAAGGTAAGAGCGTGGGTTGAGACTTTTACCAACAGTGAGTCGTAAGCTCCGGTGATTGCAGCACCGGTGAATACGTTACCAGCATCCAATCTGACACCATATCCGGCAGGAGACTTATAGGATTTGATAGTTCCCATATCTGGAGCGAAGTCGTTCTCCGGATCCTCGGTGGTTACACGGCACTGGATAGCGTAACCGCGCTTTGTTATGCAGTCCTGATTGAAGATTCCTATCTCTGGATCTGTCAGCTTGTAGCCTTCTGCAACCAGAATCTGTGTCCGAACCAGGTCCCAGCCTGTGATGAGCTCTGTGACAGTATGCTCAACCTGGAGCCGTGGGTTCATCTCTATAAAGTAGAAGTTTTCATTCTTATCTACCAGGAACTCTACTGTACCTGCGTTGCGGTACTTAACCTGGCTTGCAATCTTGATAGCGTTCTTGCAAAGCTTGTCCCGCAGCTCGTCGGAGATAGCCAGTGATGGAGCAAACTCGATAACCTTCTGATGTCTTCTCTGGATAGAGCAGTCTCTCTCGTAGAAGTGGACAATGTTTCCATAGTTATCGCCCATGATCTGGATCTCGATGTGCTTAGGTCTCTCAAGATATTTCTCAAGGAATACAGTACCATCGCCGAATGCAGCCTGTGCCTCGCTCTTTGCAGCAGCAATACCCTCAAGGAGCTCCTGCTGATTGTTGGCAACTCTCATTCCACGACCACCGCCGCCGGCAGCAGCCTTTACGATGATTGGATATCCGCAGCCCTTTGCAAACTTAAGGGCATCCTCGGTCTTCTCGATAGGGAAGTCTGTTCCCGGTACAACTGGAACGCCAGCCTTGATAGCTGCCTGTCTGGCTGCAATCTTATCTCCAAGGGTCCTCTGCTGTTCTGCGGTAGGTCCGATAAATACAATTCCTGCCTCTTCGCATCTCTGGGAGAACTCCGGGTTCTCGGAAAGGAATCCGTAACCAGGATGGATAGCATCAACATTCTTCTTAAGCGCAAGCTCTATGATCTCATCAATTCCAAGATAAGCATCAATAGGGCTCTTTCCCTTTCCTACGAGGTAGGATTCGTCAGCTTTAGTCCTGTAAAGGGACAGCCGGTCCTCGTTGGAGTAAATAGCAACTGTCTTAAGTCCAAGTTCACCACAAGCTCTGAAAGTTCTTATGGCAATCTCGCCTCTGTTGGCAGACATTACCTTTTTAAATTGTCTAATAGCCATAACGCTCCTCTTTGACCATTTATTGTTATTGCAAAATTATACTATTACAAATGAGTTTAGACAATAGATGATAAGCGGATTTTGTTAAGTTCTTTTCTGTAAAATAAATGATGTTCATAAATCCTTTATATGATGTTTTTTTCTATTTCATATTGCTTTTAAATCTGATATATTAAAAAAAAGGAGAATACAAAATGACCCCATTCTGCCAGCAGATAGCAAAACAGATGATGACGATACCCGACAAGCTTTGTCTCGTAGATCAGCTTGGAAACCGGCTTACATATGCCGATGTGGACAGGCTTACCGGTCAGGTTGTCACATATCTGCGTTCCAAAGGGATAGGCCGTGGTGATTTTGTGTTCATCAACCTGCCCAGAGGTGCCATGATTTATGTGGCCGCACTGGGAATAATAAGGGCTGGAGCCGCATTTGTGGTTCTGGAGGCCAGCGCACCGGCAGCACGGGCACAGTTCATTGAGAAAGACTGCAGCTGCAAGCTCACACTGAGCCAGCAGAACTGGGACGAGGTTATCCGGCAGAAGAGCTTTGACGGCTGGGCCGGGACAGAGCCGGATGATCCGCTGTGTGCCATTTATACCTCTGGCACCACCGGAAAACCGAAAGGGGCTGTTCACCTGAGAAGCTTCCTGGAGAGAAACCTTGAGGCATTCAACTATAAAGGAGAATACCTCCTTTCCCACGGTCCCAACTTCGGCGTCATATTCCCCCTCAACTTTGTAGCTTTTGAGATTTCCACCATCATCACATATTATGGTGGCACTATATTTGTGCTGGACTACAATACTGTTAAGACACCTCATCTTCTCTACAACTATCTGGAGGATAACAAAATAGAGGGTACCTTCATGACCCCTTCCCTGCTGAAGGCATACCGGAAGGTCAACACCTACCTCAAGCAGATTTACATAGGAGGCGAGGTGGCTACTGATGTGGATGCCCTTCCTATCCCGATCTACAACCTTTTCACCATGGGAGAGATGGGATACCTGGTCACTATATTCCCTATCGACGGAAGGAGAGGTGCTGCCCCTATCGGACTGCCGACCCTGCCTGATATGCTCTATATCATAGGCGATGACGGCAAGGAGGTGCCGGACGGCGAAGAGGGGGAAATATGCATAAAAAACCCATGCGTCAAAGGCTATATCAACCTGCCCGAGATGAATAAGGAGAAGTTCCGTGACGGGCTTTTCCATACCGGGGACCTGGGTAAAA
>CADAEX010000139.1 GCA_902787125.1 uncultured Spirochaetaceae bacterium | reverse complement strand
AAGACTGCCGGAATCAAGCTTCCTGTATTCAACGTGGGTGACAAGGTTGCAACCCGCAGTGCCAGCGGAAAGACACTGGTAAGCCTGTGCGGCGCTGTCCACAACCTGGTGGGCGGTTCTGCAGACCTGGCTCCGTCCAACAACACAGTAGTTCCTGACAACGGCGATTTCTCCAAGGACAACCGGAAAGGAAGAACACTCCACTTCGGTATAAGAGAGCATGCTATGGGCGGTATTGCAAACGGCCTTATCCTTCACGGTGGGCTCCGTTCCTACTGTGCTACATTCATGTCCTTTGCCGACTACCTGCGGCCTACAGTGCGCCTTGCAGCTATCATGAAGATTCCTACAATCTTCATCCTTACACACGACTCAATCTATGTCGGCGAAGATGGACCTACCCACCAGCCTGTGGAACAGCTTGAGTCACTCCGTGTGATTCCAAACACACAGGTGCTCCGTCCAGGCGATGCACAGGAAACCGAGGTTGCATGGCAGATGGCTCTTGAGACACCTGACAGACCTACCTGCATGGCATTCACCCGGCAGAACATCGTTGTTTATCCGAAAGAGGACAAGCAGTGGAAGAAGAACATGCGCAAGGGTGCATATATTGTAAAGGATTGCAAAGGCACACCGGACGTAATTGTAGTTGCCACCGGCTCCGAGGTTTCCCTGGCAGTTGAGGCAGCCGCAAAGACAAAGAAGAAGGTACGGGTTGTCTCCATGCCTTGCCGTGAGCTTTTCGAGGCTCAGAACTCAGCATTCAGGAACAAGATCCTTCCAAAGGGAGTCCGGGTAGTAGTTGCAGAGTGCGGTGTTCCTACAGGCTGGAAGGGCTATGCTCAGGATAAGGATATCCTGGCAGTCAAGACCTTCGGTGAGTCCGGCAAGTATGCTGATGTAGCTGCTGCCTTCGGCTTTACTGCCGACAACCTGGCTAAGATAATCAAGGGCTGATTAAGACTGAACTTGCTTCAGGCTGGCATAAGAGGGTTTTGTGACATTTCCAAAAGAGGTCAAAGAGTTTGCCGATGTGGTTTTCCGGGCCGGATATGAGATCTATCTGGTGGGGGGAGCAGTACGCAATTTAAAGCGGGGACTCCCTCCCGATGATTATGACTTCACCACAAACGCCACTCCTCAGCAGATAACTGCAATTTTTCATAAAGTTATTCCCACCGGTATTGAGCATGGAACAGTTACAGTGCTTTTCAAGGGCAATTCCTTCGAGGTCACAACTTACCGTATGGACGGTAAATACTCCAACTCCCGCCACCCAGACAGCATCACATACTGTACCGATATCTACGAGGATTTAAAGAGGCGTGACTTTACCATCAATGCAATGGCAATAGATGTCAGGAACGGCAATATCATCGATGCCCACGGCGGTATGGAGGATATTAAGAAGGGAATTATCAGAGCCATCGGAAATCCGGATGAGCGCTTTGCCGAGGATGGCCTGCGTATCTTGAGAGCCTGCCGTTTTGCAGCCCAGCTTGATTTCCAGATTGAGCCTGTGACACTTCAGGGAATGATTCACAACCGTGATCACCTTAAGAATATCTCAAAGGAAAGAATCAGGGATGAGCTCCTTAAGACTATGACAGCGGAGCATCCATCCATCGCATTTCTATATATGCAGAAGACAGAGATTCTTGAATATGTACTGCCTGAGCTTCTTGAGGGGGTAGATATGGAACAGAGGGACAGACACCAGTTTGATGTGTTCCACCATGCTCTATATTCCTGTGATTTCATGGAGAAGGATCCGGTGCTCCGGATGGCCGCGCTGCTTCACGATATAGGAAAACCCAGGTGCTTTAAAGTGAGGGATGGAATCAACACCTTCTATGGCCACGAGAATGTAGGAGCCGAGATGGCTCACGGAATCTTGCGCCGTCTCAAGTTCTCAAAAGCAGATGAAAACCGTATCTGCCACCTGATAAAGAATCATATGTTCCATTATACCGAAGACTGGACAGATGGTGCGGTGCGTCGGTTCATAGCCCGTGTGGGACTTGAGAATATGTCAGACCTTTTCAAACTGAGGTTTGCAGATAGGGCCGGGGCAATGGGAGATAAAACATTTGCCTGCACACCTGAGGATATAGCTCTTTCCCGCCGAGTGGATGCCATTGCTAAAGAGACTCCTGCCCTTAAATTGGGAGATCTGGCTGTGGACGGCGGAATGCTCAACAAGGAGGCTGGAATACCAAAGGGGCCGGCCATGGGTACTGTGCTCAACTACCTTCTGGAGGCAGTGATGGATGACCCGGCCATGAATACAAAAGAGGTCCTTCTCAATCTTGGAAAGAATTTCTACCAGACCAGATTGCAGTGTAAATAATCATGAAAGTTGTAACTGTCGGAACTGTCTATGTAGATATCAAAGGTTATCCTGACGGAGAATATTCCCCTACAGGACGGAATGCCGGAGATATAAAGTATTTTCATGGCGGTGTTGCGAGAAATATTGCCGAAGATGTATCTAAGCTGGGTGAGGATTCCATACTTGTAAGCCTGGTGGATAAAAGCGGAGTTGCATCTGATGTGATCAGACACCTGAAGGATGTAAATGTCAGAACCGATTATGTAAAGGCAACAGAAAATGGAATGGGCACCTGGATGGCTGTCTTTGATGGCAATGGTGATTTGTGTGCCAGCATATCAAAGCGTCCTGATCTGTTACATATCTGTGATATTCTTAAGGAAGACGGCGGACAGATTTTTAAAGAGGCAGCCGGAATCCTTCTGGAGATAGATATAGATGAAGAGATTGTGGACATCACCATGAAAATGGCAGAGAAGTACAATATTCCGGTATATGCTGTCATCTCCAACATGACTATTGCAAAAGAACGCATAAAATATATAAAAAAGACTGACTGCTTTTTCTGCAACCGGTTGGAGGCTGAGATTTTTTTCGATAAAAAGACAGAAGGTTTGTCACCTAAGGAAATGCTTAATCTGCTTAAGACAGAGCTTGAAAGGCTGGGCATGAAGGCTATGGTGATTACAATGGATTCAGAAGGTGCAGTATATGCGACTAAGGATGGAGTTTCTGGCCACTGCCCTGCACAGCAGGTTACCGTGGTGGATACTACAGGGGCAGGAGATGCCTTTTTTGCAGGAACTTCTGTAGGATTGCTGCGTAAGTTATCCATAGCCGATGCATGCAGGTTAGGGACAGAAACTGCTGCCAGGGTTTTAAGCACAAGAGAAAATGTCCTGAAATAAGAGAAGCTTTTTCCGTCAAAAATGAT
>CADAEX010000138.1 GCA_902787125.1 uncultured Spirochaetaceae bacterium | reverse complement strand
TCTAAATAACCTTTAATAGTTGTCGCCCCTGCTCCATCTAACGCATATTGTATCATCGCCTTCATTAAGTCTAGTCGCTCACCACTCCCGTATCCTTCCGGATGTGAACCACACGCGACGAGACGTCCTGAACGAGAATCCTTTTTATACGCCCACACGCTTGGCTGTTGATGGATTCCTGCAAGATTCAGGCTGCCGACGCAATCCATCTGGCCAAGAGGGCTGCCAAGCTGGGCAAGACCTTTGACTGGGAGCCCCTGTACAAGGATACCGATGTGGTTGAGGCAATAAGCCAGTTTGTAACCCTTTCCTACAACCGCCCTCAGATTGTTGCAGAGGGTGTGACAGCAAAATTCTTTGACGCAGGCCATATCCTGGGCTCATCATTGATACATTTCACCATCAAGGATGGGGATAAAACAGTGCGTGTACTCTATACCGGAGATCTGGGACGGAACGATGAGCCTATCCTCAAGGATCCTGAGCCGGCTGATCCTGCTGAATACATTGTGCTTGAGAGCACCTATGGTGACAGGCTCCACGAAGGCAAGAAAGATGTGATGCCCCAGCTGGCCAAGATAGTGAATGATACTGTGGCCCGCGGCGGAAAGATTATTATTCCTGCATTTGCTGTGGGCCGTACCCAGGAACTGGTGTTCTATCTGCACCTGCTGCACGACCAGAACCTTATTCCTTCCATTCCTATTTTTGTGGACAGCCCTATGGCGGTGAATGCTACCTCAATCTACAAACTGCATCAGGAGTGCTACGACGAGGAGACCCATGAGGCATTCACCAAGCACCACGACAACCCCTTCGGTTTCAACGATGTCCGGTATGTGGACAGTGTGGAGGAATCCAAGAAGCTCAACGAGCTTGAGGGACCTGCCATGATTATCTCTGCATCAGGAATGTGCGAGTCCGGCCGTATCCTGCATCACCTTATGAACAATGTAGGAGATGAGCGGAACACTATCCTCCTGGTGGGATATATGGCTGAATACACACTGGGACGGCGCATAAAGAACAGGGAGAAGCAGCTTAAGATCTTCGGCGATATGTACGACCTTAAGGCTCACGTCGAGGAGATCAACGGATTGAGCGGCCATGCTGACTACCAGGAGATGCTGGCATACCTCAAGAGCATGGACACATCAGCCCTTAAGAAGATTTTCCTTGTCCACGGCGACCCTGAGGCTCAGATAGCATTCAAGAAGTTCCTTATGGAAAACGGCTTCCCGAATGTGGTGATTGTCGAGAAGAATAAAAAATATACTTTGGACTGAAAATCCTGTGAAGAAAAAGGTTTTCTGCCGCGAAAAATTTTACTCCATGATGACAACCGCCTCCATCATGCTGGCGCTCCTTGTCCTGTCTGAGATGATTGATGTCCTTATTGCAGGACACCTCTTCGGCGGCCGGTCCATAAGCAGTATTCACCTTATCTCTCCGCTCATACTGGTCTCTACATTCGTCTCCATGATGGTGGTGGCCGGAACAGCCCATCATTATGCTTATGAGATGGGACGCTTCAAGAAGAAGCTGGCGGAGGAGGCTGCGGGCCAGGGGCTCATACTTGCTGCAATCTGCTCGGTATTTCTCTTTATTCTTGCCTTTGTCATAAAAGATAACTTTCTTGAATCTGTGACTCATTCCACCAAGGTGGCAAGATTCGCATGGCCTTATTACACATTTATCCCATATCAGATGGCAGTCTATCCTTTCTTCTTCCTGCTGCAGGAACTGACCTATGCCGATGGAGGTGGAAAGCGTTGTGTCATTGCTACAGTGCTCCAGATGGTTGTGAATATCTGCGCTTCCTATCTGCTTGGTAAGATCATGGGAATGGCAGGTCTGAGCCTGGGAAATCTCTTGGGATTTCTCACCTCTATTATAGTTTATATCACCTGGTTCTTTGACAGGCGCTGCTCCATCCGGTTCAAATTGCATTTTGACGGCAAGGAGATCCTTGATGTATTCCGATTCAGCTATGCTCATTCATCACTGGCCCTTTATTCTGCTGTAAGCCGGATGGCTTTGAACAGGTTTATTGCCATAAAGTTCGAGGATTATGCCCTCGCTGTTCTTACTGTGGTGTGCAATGTTATGGAAATATCTGTCCTTTTCGAGGGGATAGGGCAGGCGGCCGAGCCTATGATCAATATCTATTATGGCGAAAAAAATCCCGACGGAATAAGAAAGATGATGAGGCATGCGGTCAAGGCTGCTTTGGCCGAAGGCATCGCAGTGGCTCTTATTATTGTAGTACTGAGCCACAACTTGCCTAAGCTGTATGGAATTCATCCTCAGTTCATCCTTGATTTGTGCTCAGTGGCATTGCATATAATTGCTCCGGCCATGCCGCTCATTTCCCTGATGATTTTGTTCGCAGTCTACTATTCTGTCACTGGACATCTTGGGATCACAATGCTTATTGTCCTGGTTCAGAATCTTATTTTTGCAACTCTGTTCCCCATTGCATTGGGAAGCATATGGGGACTGAATGGTTTCTGGGCAGGAATGCTTCTGGCATATGTCTTCACCTTCGTGCTGTTTGCTCTTTATCTTCTTGGTAAGTACGGCAAGAAGTTCCCGCTGCTCCTTGAGAAAAAAGATATTGTCTCCCGGGATGATATGCTTTATGTGGAAAGCCTTATAGATATACGGAACTGGGCCGGAAAGGAGTGCGATAAGAGGGGTATCTCATCAAAGGTCAGGACAAAGCTTGAGGTGATGATAGAGGATCTAGGGATGCTGATAATCGAGAAGAACAAGAACCATCCCGTACTGGTGGAGATAACTATATCATTCAAGAAAGATATCAAGGTGGTGATTCGTGATGACGGCGTTCTCTATGATGTTACCAATCCCGATGCAGCCCTCTCTTTCCGCAGTATGTTTGTCTCGGGTCTTTTGAAGAACGGCTCCCGCTCCACATACCTGTTCACCCAGAATTATAACCGCAACGTGTTCACTCTGAATAAATAGCAAAAGGAAAAAAACAATGACAAATAATATCACATTCCGTCTGGAAGAAAAGAAAGATCATAGGGCAGTGGAGAACCTGATACGGGAATCCTTCTGGAATGTGTACCGCCCAGGGTGCAGCGAGCATTATGTGATACATGTGCTACGTGATGATCCTGCTTTTGTCAGGGAACTCGATTTTGTAATGGAGAAGGATGGCCTCCTTATAGGGCAGAATATGTTCATGTTCCTGTGCTTGCCATGGGACCTATCTGCATAACGCCTGAATTAAAGCGCAAGGGCTATGGCAAGATTCTTCTGGATTATTCTTTGGAGAAGGCAACTGAACTTGGTTTCGGTGCAGTGCTCTTTGAGGGCAATATCGACTTCTACAGCAAATGCGGTTTCGATTATGCAAGCAAACTAGGTATACGGTATCACGACCTGCCTGAAGGGGCAGACTCATCTTTCTTCCTGGGGCGGGAACTGATTCCGGGCTATCTGAAGGGCATAACCGGTGTTTACCAGACTCCTAAGGGCTACTATGTGGCAGATGAGGATGTGGAGAAGTTTGACCAGCTCTTTCCACCAAAGAAAAAGCTTAAGCTGCCGGGACAGATTTTCTGATGTGCACCAGCATTGTGGTAAATAAAAAGAAAACTATTGTGGGATGGAATCTGGACATCCTGGATATGGAGCACCGTGTCCGGCCGACAACTGAAGGTGTATTCATAGAGATAAATGATGCAAAGGAAGG
>CADAEX010000137.1 GCA_902787125.1 uncultured Spirochaetaceae bacterium | reverse complement strand
CCTTTGTAGTGGCAAGCTATATGGAGAAAATGAAGGGAAACAAGATGTATCTTACCACCATGAGCTACAACCGCAACACCTTCAGGATAAGGTAGATAAAATGGAAACAAGGTTCAGAAAGAAATCACAGATCATAGATATCGGAATGACAGCTGTGGCAGCAGTGCTCTCAGTGGGCATCATGCTATATGGAATCAGCCATTTCGGCCTGGGCGAGGCATGGCCCGAACTGGTGCTTAATCTGTGCTATATAGCCTGTCTGGTTATGATGGTTATGTACTTCTTCAAGCGTCTGGAGAGCCAGCATTTCAATTACTGGAGTTCGGTATTCGTAGGTATCACAGTAACTCCTGCGGGACATCCTTTTTCCACCTCCGCTGGAAAGTTACCCAATCCAGTTAGTCTGCCTTACGCTATCGGTGCTACTGCTTCTATTGCTGACTTTCTTCTATGCCCGCAAGGACTGGAAGAGCTACACCAAACGCAATCTGTGGCTTCTTTTCATCATTGACACAGCAATTGCAGGACTTTATAACTATGTCATCTACCTCAATCCAATCAATGAATATACCAACTATATGCTTACAGAAATCTGGATCCGCCCTACACTTATCTACGGGCTGGTAGCCTGCTTTGTATCAGAAAAATAACCCCGGCTTTCCACCGGGGCTTATTTTATTTCTCATCCTCGTAATCAATCAGTTCTGCCACACCTGGATTCTCTTTGTACCTTATGACATTGAGCATGAAGATGTTCAGCTTGTTGATGATGTTCGGCGGCAGCTGGTTGCCATCAATCTCGATGGAGATAGCGGGATACTTGTTCTGCCGTGCATATGGCATGTAGAGTCCTTCGATTACACGGCCGATAAGACAGGCGAAGGGCGAGATGTTCACAACGCCGGAGTAACCTTCCTCCATAGCTGTAGCTGCGGCGCCGCTGGAGATTGAAATCTCGGAGTTAAGCTCGTAGCTTACAAACTTAAGGGTGTTGGCCATGATCTTCTTCATATCGTGAGGTGACTTCGGAATAAGTCCACATGGCTCAAGGGCCTGGCGAATCTTCTCTTCGGTGCTCTCTTTCCATGCCTCTGCCAGCTTAAGAATCAGCAGCTTCTTGGTGTTCTCGCTGAAGATCTTCTTATACCATGGGAAAACTGTCCGCTCCCGCTTGAGGAAGTACTCCTGCACAAAGTCGGTGTAATGGATCCATTCACCTATGCCTGAAACCTTTGCTATGATGCCCTTGTCGGCACAGGACTTGATTATCTCATCAACTGCATAGTCGTCACGGCGGACATAAATCTCACCTACAACCAGCACCTTAGGACACTTCTCGGGATCTTTCTTCAGAGGAATCTTCTTTACCCGGTCAGCAAATACCTTGAGGGCAGGAACTATGTTCTTCCAGCTCTTCTTTGCCTCTTCAAGAACATATTTCACACCTTCGTTGACCTCGCTCATGGCATAAGCTCTGTCCACTGCACAGGTCCTCAGTGTTGTCTGGATATCCTTCAGGTAGTCGGCGGCGCAGAGTGCCCACCACATAATCTTGGAGAAGCCTGCACCAAGCTCTGAATAAGAGTGGTCTGCGCTCAGAGTGAATACAACCACGTTCTCAAGCCGCAGGTCCCGGAACAGGTTCTGGTAGAAGACAAAGTACTGTCCGGTACGGCATGGTCCGGTGGTTATCGGAACGAATATCATGTATGTGGTGCTCTTGTCATACTTGTCTGATGCGAAGTACTCAAGCATTGAGCCTAAGAGCAGCAGGGATGGAACACACTCCTTTCCTGATGCATGGTTCCGGGCAAACCGCAGTGTCCGGGGTGTCGGAATAGGAACAGCCTCTGCATTGAAGCCCAGGGACTGGGCTGTGGCAGCCATGGATCTTGCAGAGATATCGCCCATGTTGGAAAGGAGAATCTTCACCTTTTTGTTGCCGCGGATTGCAATATCCTCTCCTGTATGCTCGTTATGGAGATGAGGCTCGCTCTTGCCGTCGTTCACAAACCGGAGACCGTTGTCGTAGCGCTCCTCGTCCTTTCCGCTGTACTTCAGGCGGTAGCCTTCGATAATGTCCAGGAATGCCTCAACACGGGTATCCACACCTGCGTCTGCAGAGTGGGAATCCAGCTCCAGCACCAGGAACGGCTTAGTCCCCATGATCCACTTAAGATAGTGGAGCATGAAGGAGTCTGGTGCACAGGAGAAGTTGCTGACCCAGGTGACAAAGATATTCGGGTTGTCCTTCATGTTGAAGGCTGTGTGCATATCTTTCTGGCCGTAGTACCAGTACATATTCGGGAATATTTTCTTATTGCCTATAGGCAGAATATCAAACGGAATTACTGTGTTGCCACGGGAAGTGAACTTCCGTGGGATACCGATGTTTGCCTCTTTCGCAAATGCATTGTATGGCCGTCCCAGAAGTGCAATCACCGGCTGTTTCTGACTCTTGGCATATTCCAAAGCCTCTTCGCCCAGCTTGAACGCTGCCTCCTGATACTCATTCTGTTTCTTGAGCGCCACATCAAAGGCTGTTTTTGCCTCAGATGCAGAGAATCCCAGCCGCTGTCCCAGCTCCACAAAGAACTCGGTAGCTTTCTCAAGACCAGTTCTGAAACTTACTACAGGGGAAAGAATCTTCTCTTCAGGAATCTCCGGGAATGCCTTCCTGATATAGTAAGGCAAGCTTTGGGTAATAGGACAGAAGTTTGCGTGAATATCGCTCTCATGGCTCGGCATGTCCCTGTAATGAGGCAGGAAGATGTAATCTGTATGCTTGTCCAGGATATCCTGCACTGCACCGTGAGCAATCTCAGCAGGGAAACAGTAGGTGGACTCGGTCCGGGCTACACCTGCGTGCGGCACCTTATCAGAAAGTACTGTCTTTATACCCAGCTGGTGGAAATACCAAGAGTAGAAAGGATATAAAGTATATACAGAAAATGCCTTCGGAATACCTACTGTGTAGTCCCGTTTCTTGATAAAGCTGGCCTCATCCGGTGCAAAGGTCTTGAACATAAGGTTGTTACGCTCGTCTACAAAGTTGCGGATCTTGGACTCATCGAACAGCTTCTTCTTTCTGGAGTTGGTGTACTTGGAGCACCGTCCTCCGAACATATACTTGTTGCCGTTTACCTTGAGGATACGGATAGGGCACTGGTTCTCGCAGGATTTGCACTTGAACTCGCTCTCGTAGATGATCTCGGTCTCAAGGATCTTGTCGATGTCGAAGGTAGCCTTGGAAATAAGTCCTTCCTTGAACTTCTGCTTTGCCAGAAGACCTACGCCGAAG
>CADAEX010000136.1 GCA_902787125.1 uncultured Spirochaetaceae bacterium | reverse complement strand
CGTTATGGTATTTCTTGGGCAGCCCCAGCTCCTTGGCAGGGAAGCTGCCTGTCTGGGTGAATGACTTGACTTTGTAGATATCTGGTTTATTCTCAGTAAAGAAAGAGGATGGGATAGGGTAGAGCTCTGCCACCTCCTGTGGGTTGGGCTTGGTCTCTGAGGTGCTCTCTACATCCAGAGTTCCCACAAATACATGGATTATTGCATCGGTGTGGGAAACTATGCATCCTGCCTGGGCTGTTATATGTATCTTGTCCGGGGTTATTCCCAGCTCTTCTACTGTCTCCCGGATTGCACACTGCTCAGGAGTCTCGCCTTTCTCCACCATTCCCCCAGGAAAGCATATCTCTCCCGGCTGCCGTATTCCTTCTGCCCGCAGCTCGAAAAGAAGAGTATCCTTTTCTTTCCCGATGAACGGCACAAATACTGAGAAATGACTTTTGAGCCCTTCTCCTAGGATGAAGGGCTCTTCTGAAAGTGAATTTAAAAGTGAATTATAGAAATTCAAATCAGTCGCTGAAAGCTTTCTTGGCGTCGTTCACATCTTTCTTGGCTTTAGCTTCGCCTTTCTTTTCCTCTGACTTAGCTTTGTTGCCAATCTGCTTGCCGGCATCCTTGCCGCCTTCCTTGATCTCTTTTCCAGCCTTCTTGGTGCCTTCTTTGATATCCTGACCAGCTTCTTTTACACTCTGCTTGGTCTGGAGCCAGAATTTCTTGACCTTGCCTTCCTCGGAAAATGCAATAGTCGGTGTAAGTACAGAAAGTGTGAAGATTGCAGTTATAAGAATGATTAATTTTTTCATGGTATTCTCCTTGGATGAGAAATAAAAAAAGATAGTCCCCAGGGGAGTCGAACCCCTCTTTTAAGAATGAGAATCTCATGTCCTAACCAATAGACGAGGGGACCATCAATTTCTAGCTGCCCGGTAGGGACTTGAACCCCAAATGCAAGAGCCAGAATCTCGTGTGTTGCCAATTACACCACCGGGCAAAGACAATTAACATTACATAATTGACAAATAATTGTCAACTATTTTTCTCCTTTAAAAAGTTATAGTAATAATCAAGGCTGTCCACCATTGCCTCCCAGGAAGCCTCGATAATGTTCTCGGAGACACCTATTGTATCCCATTCCTGCTTCTTGTCGGAAGAGCGGATAAGTACCCTTACCTTTGCCGCTGTGGCAGATTTAGGGTCATAGATTCTTACCTTATAGTCGATAAGTGATATGCTCTTGAGGAACGGGTAGAGGGGCTGCAATGCTCCCTGAAGTGCTACGTTCAGGGCATCCACAGGACCTACGCTGATTCCTGCACCCATTACATTCTTGGTGGCTGTGGTCATGAACACACGGGCTACAGTCTTGGCAGGAGCCTCCCCTGTCTTGAAGGACTCAAGGTGATAGTTATTAAGCTCCATGAAAGGCTTGTACTTCTTAAGGCACTTTGCGATAAGAAGCATGAAGGAGGCCTCTGCAGCCTCGTATTCGTAACCTGCCGCCTCCTTGCTCTTCAGCAGCTTGAGCACCTTCTGCACCTCGGGGCTGTTCTTGTTGAAGTCGCCGAACTTCCTCATCTTTGCCAGGACAGTGGATTTGCCTGAAAGCTCAGAAAGGAGGATCTGTCTGTAATTTCCTACGGCAGAGGAGGATACATGCTCTATCAGGTTGCCGGACTTTAATACGACATCGGTATGGAGTCCCGCCTTATGGCTGAATGCAGCTTCTCCCACATATGGCTGCCGCTTGTCCGGCAGTATGTTTGCCAGCTCGTAGAAGTAGCGGGATGTGTGGGTCATAAGGTGAAGCCTGTCGGCCACATTCACAGTATTCATGGTCTTAAGGCAGATATCCGGAGCCAGGACGCACAGGTTTGTGTTTCCGCACCGCTCGCCCCAGCCGTTTATAGTTCCCTGCACATGGTCTATGTTGTCAAATTCTATTGCTGTCAGTGAGTTTGCCACTGCAGTGCCGCAGTCGTTGTGGAAATGTACTCCTATGGGGGGATATTTTTTCAGCTTTATATTGGAGAGGGTCTTGTGCAGCTGCATCGGCAGTATGCCGCCGTTGGTATCGCACATCACAAGCCGTACAGCACCAGCCTCTTTTGCAATATCCATGGTCTTGAGGGTATATTCCCGGTCCACCAGGAGGCCGTCGAAGAAGTGCTCCAGGTCAAAGATGACTTTGCAGCCATGATCGGTCAGGAACTTGATGGATTCGAAGATCATCTCCAGATTTGTCTCGGGATCTACTCCCAGAACTTTCTCGGCATGGGCCCTGGAAGCTTTGCCCACCAGTGTCACATATTCGGTCTCTGCCTTAAGCAGGGACTGGAGGTGAGGATCTTTCTCTGTCTTGTCCTTAGGATTCTTTGTGAAGCCGAAGGCAACCACCTTGGCATGGTTCAGCTTGATCTTCTTCATCCGCTCGAAGTAGAGGGCATCCTTCTTGTTGGATGAGGGGAAGCCCCCTTCGATGAAGTCTATCATCAGGTCATCCAGCTTGCGGGTGGCCAGGATCTTGTCTGCCAGGCTGAAGTTGATGTCTATTCCCTGGATTCCGTCCCGGAGTGTTGTGTCGAAGAGTTCTATCTTTTTCATTCTGCTGCCTCGCTCTCGCTGCTTATCTTGGATTTATTCAGCGCACTGAGATATGCCTTGGCGCTTGCCTCCAGAATGTTGGTGGAAGCACCTTTGCCTGAGAATTTCTTTCCATCCACATTGATGACCACAGAAGCCTCTCCTACGGCCAGACGGCTTGGACTTACTGCCTGTATAAGGAACTCCTCCAGCACCGCATGGAGTCCTGTTACCCGGTCTATGGCGTTGAATACAGCGGAAATAGGGCCGTCGCCGATAGCTGCCTCCTGCTTTGTGCCGTTGGCATCCTCTATCTCTACGGTAGCAGTGGATATTCCTGAGTTACCGGACAGAATGCTGAAATATTTCATCCGCATGGTGTCGGTCTTCTTTCCCAGCTCGTCGTTTACAATTGCAATTATATCCTCGTCGAAGACCTCGGTCTTGGTGTCTGCAGTCTTAAGCAGCTCCGGATAGATCTTCTTGAATTCATCGGAGGTGAGCTTGAAGCCCAGCTGCCGTACCCGTTTTTTGAAGCCGCTTATACCGGAATGGCGCCCCAGAACTATATCGTTGTGGTCACGGCCTATGCTTTCGGGGGACATGATCTCGTAGGTCTCCCTGTTCTTGATCACTCCATCCTGATGGATTCCTGCCTCGTGGGCAAAGATGTTCTCTCCCACCACCGGCTTGTTCTTTGGAACAGGGTAGTTGATTGTGTTTGCCACCAGCCGTGATGTCTTATAAATCTGTTTTGTGTTGATTCCTGTGGAGAAGTGGAGAAGGTCCTTGCGGACGCTCAATACCATGGCCAG
>CADAEX010000135.1 GCA_902787125.1 uncultured Spirochaetaceae bacterium | reverse complement strand
AGTAAGCACCAAGAGCAAGATTCCATCCTGGAACCATGTATATAACGCAAACAAGAAAGTCAGACTTTCAAAATCTGTACCTATCGCAATCCTTATAGACCGGGGTTCTGCATCTGCTGCCGAAATTCTTTCTGCAGCCCTAAGCGACAACGGACGAGCAGTTCTTATCGGCGAGACCACCTACGGAAAAGGCTCTGTACAGCAGCTCCGCTCCCTTGGAAAGGATGGCTTCAAGCTCACAATGGCCAAGTATTACACACCAAAAGATATAAATATCGACAAGGTGGGAATTCCTCCAGAAAAAGAGGTGAAGGACCGGGAGCTTACAGAGGAGGAGAAAACTTCCTACAAGAAGCTGATCGAGGAGTACCGGATCCAGAAGTTTGTCAAGGAGAATCCTAAGCCATCTGACCTGCAGATCGACACCTTCATCCACCAGCTCAAGGACGAAGGAATAGTTATGGAAGACAGAATCCTCAGGAAACTTGTACGGAACGAGCTTAACTTTGCAAACAATGATTCACCGGTTTACGACCTGGAGTTTGACATTGTGCTGCAGGAGGCAGTGCGGATGCTCAAGGCTGGAGAGATAAAGGCCAAGTGAAGCAGTTTATCCTTCCTTCGGACTTTGACGGAAGTTCCAGCGTTCTTCTGGACGAAAAAGATTCTCATTATCTTAGGAATGTACTCCGGGTAAAGGTTGGTGCCGAACTCAAGTGCACTGCTCCGGACGGCTCTGTATGGCGGGGTATAGTCTCAAGGTTTGCTGACGAAGGTTGCACTCTGGAACTTTTTCCGGCCGGCACCGAGGCTGAGCGCGACGCTTGCAGCGGGAGCCGGAGTACCCGGGTGATTCTTTACCAGAGCCTTATCAAGGGTAAGAACATGGACCTGATAATCCGCCAGGCAGTGGAAGCCGGTGTGGCGAAAGTGGTGCCGGTGGAGACCGAGTATTCCCAGATCCGCCTTAAGGATTTCAGGAACGAGAAACCGGAGCGGTGGCAGCGGATAATCAAAGAGGCCATGCAGCAGAGCGGAACATCAATTCACACCTCTGTGGATACCATGATAAAGCTTGATGATATCACTCCTGTGTCTGAAGAGGAGGTGGGACTTTTCTTTCATCAGTGTCCCATGGAAAAGAAGAGCATTCATCAGTATCTGGACGGAAGCTTTAAAAAAGTGAGCCTCTTCGTGGGACCGGAAGGGGGGCTTTCCCAGAAGGATATAGAGACTCTGGAGGCAAAAGGCTTCAAACCGGTGTACCTTGGTGAGAATATACTCAGAGCCGAGACTGCGGCAATTTATGCTGCCGCGATAGTAAAAAATCTTATTTTGGAAAAAGAGACCTGGCAGGCTAGGTGATCAGCATTTCCGGGTGATCACAGGCATATCCTGATTTCCCCTCAGCTTCTTGTAGAACAGGGCGATCAGAAAACCGTTGGCAATTCCTAAAAGTCCACAGAGAATATTCTTTCCTTCACTCTCTGCACCGAAAATTCCTTTTCCGATATAGTAGAAAACGATAAAAAGCAATAAAGGCAGGATAAGCACTAAAAAGCTCTCGAACACAGTGCGTCCGGAGGGAAGCAGAAACTCAACCTCGTCCCCTTCGGCAAGCTCAAAGTTGTTGACATTGCGCACCTCGAAGATCCTGTCCTTCTTCTTGCATATAGGGGATTTGCATGCGGCACAGGTACTGTTGGTACCGCATTTTATAGTCACTATCTTCTTGGAAATTTTCTGTACGACGCCACATTCATACATCTGTGTTCTCTCCTTGCTCAAATGGACAGCTTCTGCGGATAGGCTCTATGGACAGGGCTTTGCCGCTTTCCGGGTCTATATCCAGAATCACACCCTGCAGCTCCAGATTTTCCCAGCACTCCTTGGAACGCTCCGGCAGCTGGGTCATATATTTCTTTATCTCAATCTCCGGTTCAAGACCACCTACAGAATCAAGGCTTCCTGTGCGTCCCGAGTCGCAGATCACAGCCGTTCCGCCGGGCAGCACTTTGCTGTCAGCAGTCAGGACCCTGGTATGGGTGCCGATGACAGCGCTCACCTTACCGTCCATCATATAGAACATAGTCTTTTTCTCTGCAGTGGTGGAGGCGTGGAAATCAACGATAACTATCGGTGTTTCCCCCTTTGCTTTTGCAGCCAGCTCAGGCAGCATAAGGAAGGGATTGTTAAGATGGGTGCGGGTAAAGCCTGAATTCCCCAATATGTTGATGACAGCTATCTTCTTGTCGCCTACGGTGTAGATGCGCCAGCCCCGGCCAGGACAGCCGAAGGGATAATTTATAGGGCGCAGATGCCAGGGTGCTTTTGGAAGATGCTCCACAATATCTTTCTTGAAGAAAATTTTTTCCCCTGAGGTGAGGACGTCGATGCCAAGCTTGCGAAGGTAGATGGAGTGGGTCTTTCCGATTCCGAAGCCCCCGGTTGCCCCTTCGCTTGCAGCAATGACAAAGTCCAGGGCATACTCTTCCTTGAGCTTGGGCAGCAGCTTCTTGACGCAGAAAACTCCCGATTTGCCCACTATCTCGCCTATGAACAGAACTTTAATACCCATCAGACATAAAATACCATTTTATCTATAAATAAACAAGGTGATTTTTATTGACAAGATTCCATTGCTCCATTATTATAGGTAATGTTCAAGCCCGAATGGTGAAATTGGCAGACACGCTAGATTCAGGTTCTAGTGACTTCACGGTCATGGAGGTTCAAGTCCTCTTTCGGGCAAAAAAATAGGCCAGCTTCATGCTGGCTATTTTTTTGACCATCCATAGGAGGACTTGAAACCCCGCCACGCCGAGCAGGGGCGAGGAGCAAGTGGCGAGGGGGCGGGCCGAAGGCCAAGTCCTCTTTCGGGCAAAAAAATAGGCCGACTTTATGTCGGCTATTTTTTTGACCATACCATAGGAGGACTTGAAACCCTGCCACGCCGTATGTTCTTATAATATAAGCAATTAAAAAAAAGTTTAAAAAAACATAAAATTTCTTGTGTTACTGTTGACAACCAAGAAACGTTGTAGTAATGTTGGTATTGTAAGGCAGAAACGTTGGTGAAGTGTTTCTGAATAAAAGAAAGGGAGGTAGAAACGAATACAATTATGGTGGGCTCTTTATGATATCTTTTGGCCTGTTGACCACGATATTTCTAATGAAGTATAATTATTTGTTGGTATTTATTTTTATTTCTGCGTTATTTTTTTCCTTGATAATATATACCAAGCTGCCGATATATCGATTAGAGGTATTGTCCAATGAAAAAAGGAGTCATGATAGCGGCCGCTGTACTGCTTGCTCTGCTTGCTGCAGCTGGTATAGTGATTGCGACAAAACAGAAAGAGGACTCACCCCCTGTGCGTATAATTGAAGGCACTATGGATAA
>CADAEX010000134.1 GCA_902787125.1 uncultured Spirochaetaceae bacterium | reverse complement strand
GAGAATTCCCACATC
This sequence comes from uncultured Spirochaetaceae bacterium, assembly GCA_902787125.1. Lineage (GTDB taxonomy): Bacteria > Spirochaetota > Spirochaetia > CADAEX01 > CADAEX01 > CADAEX01. The sequence continues at coordinate 3,907 of CADAEX010000134.1, read as the reverse complement.
AAAGGCAGCCTTCAGGGCAAACACCATCTGGGCACTTAAGCCTGCCCCCTTGCGCCAGCTCTTTATCTCCACATTCCAGCGGTTTTCCTTTGCCAGGGCTGTCAGTTCCCTTTTAAGCTGCTTCTCACTCCCTTCCCTGGCTCCGAAAAGGACAAAGCTCCAGGCAGAGGATGATACCTGGGCAAGGGCATCCCTTTCGGAGGTGTCGGCAAGGATTGATTCTATACGGTCAAGGGAGAAGCCCTCATCTTGGGCTTTCTCGGTATCCTCGGACTCGGAGAACAGGGTATCAAAGTCAAAGTCGTCGTCAGACTCTGCCTCTTCTGGCTTCTCATCGCCGCCAGCAAGGAGATTGCCGGCAGTATAGTCTATAAGGCCCCGGACAATGGTGGGGTCGGAGCTGCCTGGTTTATGTAGCTGTGGCATCCGGCATAGGTTCCCTTGCGGAGCTTGAAGCTTCCGTTGGAATAGAGGGAAAGCTTGATCTCCTCCCCTTTCTCAATGGGACGGCCCAGCTTTTTCTCCACATCATTCACCATAGGCTGGCAAAGGAATATGCCTCCCTGGGCTATATCTGCAGGATCTCCTGCAACAACAGAAATATCTTTACAAACAGTGAAATAACTTTCGGGAACTATGCCGAACACTGCGGCAGATCCCCTGTAATCCCCTATCTCCACTCCTGCCGCACCGGAAACCACAGGGGTATAGGCCTGGGCATAATCAAGGGAGTCAAAATCTTCAGAGATATCGGCATAGCCCGGGATGGAAGGGATTACCTCGTAGTCATCTATGACAGGAATCTCATTGCCGAAAAGGGAGAAGGGTGTCTCGGACTCTGCCCCCATGACCACATCGCCGGTAAGGCTGCCCACAAAGGAGGTGCGGACTCCCTGGTCTGCACTCTCGAACACAGCATTGGCAAAGAACAGGAAAGCCATACCCAAGGCTATCAGAGTACCCAAAAGTATGGTTTTCCGGGTGTTGCGGCATATGTTTCTGAATGCAATCTTTAAAATCAACATGAACTGCGGTACTGTCTTACAAATTCCTCATAGTCTTCCACAGGAGATGTGTAGGTGAAAATCTGGTAGTCGGGCTTTCCTGTCCAATATCCGTAGAGGTCGAACTTCTCGGCAATATCCATATTTTTCTTAAAAGCTTCTTTCTTGATGGTTATGACCGGGCAGCGCCTGTCGCCGATGATATATTCCTCCGGGATTGCGCTGCAGATAAGGTCAGATACCTTGTTTATCCGGTCCCGGAACTGCTCCAGGTTGAAGTTCTCAAGCACTCTGCAGAAATGCTCATATATGAATGTGGGAGATGTGTTCGGTGTCTGATGACGCTCTGCGTAGTCCTTGTAGCGCCGCAGGTTGAGGTAGGAGTAGACATTGCTGTCAACGCAGTGCTCCCACTGATCCTTCTTCACGCATACAACAGCAAGGCCCACATAGGAGGCAAGCTGCTTGTTGAGACATGAGCACATAACCTTGGTTCCCTTGGGCACATCGTAGTACGGGAAGGCGCTTACAGAATCCACAATGCAGTTCTCCTTGGAGAAGGGGGCAGAGATACTGGTCTCAAGACGGCAGAACATCTCGGTCTCGGGATAGGAATCCTTCTTAGGATAGTTCTGGAGCATCTGGTTCCATCTGTTCCTGAACTCCCCTTCGTAGCCAGCCATCTTTATCCGGTACTTCATGGAGAACATGGTGGCCTCCACACCTACAGTGGCGCTGCCTGGAATAAAGAGTATATCGTAATCCTCAAGGCCGAATTTGACTGCAAAAAGCTCCCTCACCTTGTCAAAAAGCTTGAAGAAGCTCTGATCCCGGTGGGAACTGTGGATACTTACGGTGTCTTTAAAATAGGTGTTAGGTCCGAACATAATAAGCCTCTATCCTTCTGTCACCTCCTGCTGCACCTGAACCATATAGTCGGCAATACGTTTTCCGGCCTGGCCTTGATACTGCCATGCCTTAGCCTTTACCAATGCCCGGTTCTCTGCAGAAGCAGGGTCGTCTGCAATATTTTTTATAATCTCTCCAATCCGGGGGAAGTCCTCTTCCTTAAGCTCCTTGCCTATCTGGTTCAGAACCTGGAACTGCCACAGGGGATGGGGTATCTTGCCAGCATCATAGGGCCTTGGGTCAAAATCTCCTACGGCAGCCAGGAATGGCTTGTCCCTGAGGAAGGCAAAGTCCAAAGTTATACTGGAAAAATCAGAAATCATTATATCAGCTTTTGAAATAGATACAATATTATCAGGGTCAAAATCCCATATTATATTATTATTTTTATTATATCTGGCCTGGAGCCGGGCTATAAGCTCCTTCTCCACCACCTTAGACTGTGGATGGGGCCTCACTATTATATTCCAGCCTGTCTCTGCCAGAGGATCAAGCAATTTCTCCCCATACAGGCTCAGGAGACCGCTGGCTCCCCAGGAGGGAGAGACCAGGACGGTAAATCCCTGCCCTGCATCAGGTTGCCGGGGGGCGGCGGGCTGAAACGTGCTCAGCCTGGCGCTCTGCACATCAAGGTAAGGGCAGCCCACAGTCACAAGCCGCTTAGGGGGCAGCCCCCGGAGCTTCTCCAGATACCGTATATCCTCCCCCTGCCAGTCGCCGGCAAGAAGGACAGAATCAAAGTAATCCAGACCATACCTCTTGTAGGTGATGGCATCGTTTATCATGTGGACTATATGGCAGTAGTGCTTCACCCCTTTTGACCGTTTAAGCTGGAACACATCCAGCCCCGGGGTGGTCATAAGGCACACATCTGCCTCCATCAGGTTAAGGCGGGCATAAGCCTTGTTGCCCTCCCCTATGAACTCAGGCTTTACATATTGCCAGGGGTGGTCAAACACCGGGTCATTCTGGGCCGAAGTATAGTAGACCAAAGGAATACCCCTCTTCTCAAACTCCTCCACCACAGGCTTGAAGGTGTTCCAGTACTGGCTTCCCTCGTTGTAGATCACATAGGGAATCCGCTTTCCTTTGGCAGAGCCCTTCTTGCCGGCAAACAGCAGACGCAGCTTTATCAGCACCCCCCGGAAGGCGAAATAGCCCAGGGCAAAGAGGCTTATGAGGACAGAGAAGAGCATGCTGCCGGTACCTGGGTCGATGTAAAGTATGCTGAATGACATCATTTCACCTTCTCCCAGTTGGCGGCCTTGAAGATATTATCCTTGACCCGATATTTCTCGGTGTAATTAAAGCTGTATCTGCCATGGTCGCTGGCTTCACCCAGTCCTGTCACTACAGTCATGCCGCCCTTCTTCTGCTCCTTGTCATCCTTGCCCCGGATTGCCAGAGAAGGGACATCAGCCACAGTCATAAAGGTGCTGTCTGTCTTAATCTGCCCCGATGCGCCGAAATCCTTATACAGCAGAAGGGCGTTCCAGGCAGCCAGGTCGCTCTTGTCAAAATCGGTGTCCAGAGTATTGTTCTCACCCCTGAAGTGCCTTCCATGGTCGGAGGCAATCACTATCCGGGTATTATCATACACGCCGTTGGCCCGCATCCAGGCAAACCATTCCCCCAGCATCCGCAGTGTGGCGGCATTGGCATGGTAGTGGATAAACACAGCCTCCTCTCCGAACCGGTTCTCTCCCTTCTCTGTTATCTCGGACTGAAGCACATACTCAGGATACTGCATCCAGGTGGGCTCGTGGGGAAGGTCGTTGTCTATGGCCATGTAAGCCCCGGCTCCCTCAACCACATCAGAAAGCTCACTCAGGTAATCTAAAACCGAATAATACTTGATGGCCCAGGAATTCTTATCCTTGGCCTTATACTTTATTGAACTCCACCAGCCGCCGTGATCATACAGGATGCCCCGGAGAGACACCGGGCAGACCCGAAAGAAATCGAAGAAGAGGAAATCCCTCTTCATGAAGTCT
>CADAEX010000133.1 GCA_902787125.1 uncultured Spirochaetaceae bacterium | reverse complement strand
TCGGAATTATTAAAAAATAAAGATATCTTGTTTTCTCTGGAAGAAGCAGGGGTTTCTCCAGCAGATATTGTCGAAAAAAAATATCCCGGATTTAAAAAGGCAGTTGTTATACAGATTATCTGCAATTTGTTGCCAGCAAAGAAAAGAATTTGTGCTGTCAATACTAAATATTTCAATATTCCCTATAATGCAAATAAGATTTATCTTTATAACGAGAAGATAGGAAAAGGTACTTTGACAGAACGCAATTCAAAAGAATTTTTTAGGTTACTGTTTTCCTTCTTAAAAGTTAGACAAGAATTAAAAAATAAATACAAAGAATTATTACAAGACTGGCAGACAGCTAAGCCCAAATTCACCAACATCGCTTTTTGGAAAAAGTATTTGGGGCTTAAACAAGAGGATAAATAATGAACAATGTATTGATTTTTGCAGGCGGCGCAGGCCGGCGGATGAACAGCAGATCCAAGCCCAAGCAGTTCCTTAAGCTCTATAGCAAGGAGATTATCATCCATACCCTGGAGAACTTCCAGAATCATCCCGAGGTGGACAATATTGTGGTTGTCTGCATAAAGGGCTGGATAGAATATCTCCAGAAACTGCTGGCTCAGTACGATATGGACAAGGTGCGCCTTATTGTGGCCGGAGGCAAGACAGGGCAGGAGTCCATCTACAACGGGCTCAGGGCTCTTTCCGACTTTGCCCCGGAAGATTCCATTGTGCTGGTGCACGATGGTGTTCGTCCTTTTGTCACCGACACCCTTATATCTGACTGCATCAAATCTGTCAAGAAGAACGGCTCTGCTATCACTGTGACTCCAGCTGTGGAGACCATTGTGGAGCTGGATGGAAAGAAAATCCAGACAATCACCGACCGCAGCAAGTGCTACCTTGCCAAGGCTCCTCAGTGCTTTTACCTTGGAGAGCTTTTGGCTGCCCACGAGAAGGCCATAAAGGATGGCAATACCAGCATGATAGATTCTGCCTCCCTGATGAAGCACTACGGCCACAGCCTGTATGTGGTTCCTGGCAGCGCAGATAATATAAAGATTACTACCCCTGCAGATTTCTATACTTTCCGCGCATTGTACGATGCCCGGGAGAATCAGCAGATTTTTGGATTATGATGAATTCTGTACTCGTAACTGGAGCGACAGGTCTTATAGGCCGGGCTCTGGTGCACCACTTAAGCAATCTTGGCACCAGGATTTATGCCTGCTGCCGCAGCTCCCAGAAGTTCAAGGACTGTTTCCATGGCATGGACAATATTGTGCCGGTATATGGGGATATCTGCACCATAGATATCAACAACCTGGATCCGGAGTACATTATCCATGCCGCCAGCACAACAACCTCCAAAGAATTTGTGGATAAGCCGGTGGAGACAATCAGGACTGCGGTGGGAGGTACTCTGAATATCCTGGATCAGTGCAAGGATAAGAAGCTTAAGGGGTTTGTTTATATAAGCAGCATGGAGGCCTTCGGTATAACCCCTACCGACAACCGGGATATCCGGGAGACAGACCTGGGGTATATCGATGTCATGAGTGTCCGCTCAAGTTATTCCGAGAGCAAGCGGCTGTGCGAGAACTTGTGCGTCAGCTATGCGTCAGAATACAAGGTGCCTGCCAAGGTTATCCGCCTTGCCCAGACCGTAGGGCCGGGAGTCTCCTATAATGACAACCGGGTCACTGTCCAGTTTGCCCGCAGCGTGATAGAGGGCAAGGACATTGTCCTTAAGACCCAAGGCAAGACAAAGCGGCCTATCCTTTATATTGATGATGCAGTCTCTGCCATCCTTACTGTCCTTGAGAAGGGCAAGGCTGGAGAATGCTATACTGCCGCAAATCCAGATACCTTCTGCACAATACGGGAGACAGCCGAAGCCATAATCCATGAAATTGCCCAGGATAAGATAAAGCTTGTCTTTGACCTGGACCCGAATGCCGGATATGCTCCGGACATCTGCCTGAATCTTAATGTGGATAAGCTTAAGGCCCTGGGCTGGGAACCCAAGGTGGGGCTGGTGGAGGCCTACCGCAGGCTTATAGAGAGCTTGAAGAAATGAAAGATACAATCAGGGATTTTGTCCGTTTTATCGCAACCTGCATCGCATGGCTTATATTCCATCTCTTCTTTTTCTTTCCAGTGGATGAACACAAGGTCTATTTCCGGGCCTTCCACGGCAAGAAATACGGCTGCAATCCTAAGTATCTTTTTCGCCATATGCTGGAAAAGTATGGGGATAAATTCAAATATGTCTGGAAGTTGGAGGATGACACCCGATCCATTCCCGGTGCCAAGGTGGTCAAGAACCATACTCTCTCTTCCTTCCTTGAAATTCTTACCAGCAAGTATATTGTGACAAACAATGACTTCATGTGGTGGGTACCGCTCCGCAGGAGCCAGGTGATGCTGGAGACCTGGCATGGTGGCGGCGCTTATAAGAGGGTGGGAACCTACGAGAAGTGGAGCAGGATCAAGCTGCTGATTCAGAAGCTTAATGCAAAGCAGACCACTCACTATATCTCTTCCAGCCGTAAGTTCACTGAAGTGCAGGCTCCGTCCAAGTGGATAAGCGAGGATAAGTTCATAAACACAGGAATGCCCCGGAACCAGATATTCTTCTATCCCGACAGGATGGAGAAGCTGCGTCAGAAGGTTTTTGCCCATTTCAGTCTTCAGTCCGATGCCAGGATAGTGCTTTATGCCCCCACTTACCGTGGGCTTACCGGCTATAAAGAGGGGGGGATGGATGTGAAGATCACTCCGGATTACAAGCGCCTGATGGATTCTCTTGAGCAGAAGTATGGTGGCAGGTGGATTCTTTTCTTCCGCAGCCACTACTTCGATTCCAGTCTTACAGAGCAGCTCCCTGATTCTGTGGTGGATGCCACCAAGTACGAGGATATGCAGGAGCTTCTGTGTGCTTCCGATGTGCTGGTCACTGACTTCTCGTCCTCCATGTGGGATTTCGGTTTGACAGGAAGACCTTGCTTCCTTTATGCGCCTGATCTGCAGCAGTACATTGATGACCGAGGGTTCTATACTGATCCGTTCTCATGGCCATTCCCTATGGCACAGAATGATGATGAACTTTCAGCTAACATCCTGAGCTTTGACAAGGCTGTCTACGAGAAGGCTTTGGCTAAGCACTTCTCTGACTTCGGCTCTTACGAGAACAAGGATGCCTGTGCCAAGGTCTGTGCGGCAATTGGAATTAAATAATGTCTAAGACCCTTACTCCAGAAGAATTACGTAAAGTACAGCTCCTTGAGCTCAAGATTCTTAAGGAAGTAAAGCGTATCTGCACAAAGCATGATATCAAGTACTTCCTTACGGGAGGTACCCTGATAGGGGCAGTGCGGCACAAGGGCTTTATCCCTTGGGATGATGATATCGACATTGCCATGATGCGGCCTGATTATGACCGCTTTCTGGAGCTTGCCCCAAAGGAGTTGGGACCGGAATATACTCTTAACTGCATCCAGCACGACAAGAAGCTGGGTTTATTCCTGAGC
>CADAEX010000132.1 GCA_902787125.1 uncultured Spirochaetaceae bacterium | reverse complement strand
TACGCAGTGGTCAACATCGTCCTCGATACGGCCGTCGTAGTAGTATTCACCGTAGAACTTGACATCGGTCCACTCATGGTAGAAGCCGGCTAATGCCTCGTGGGTTATATCGCCTTCGTCAGAGCGGTTAAGGACATAGTCGGCAAACAGGTCGGTACCCAGGATGACAGTCTTTACAGAACCGGAATAACGCTGGCCGTCCATCTGGTTATAAAGCATGGCGGCAGAGAAATTTATAGGTCCAAAGGTCTTGTCTGCATGGCCTGCAAGCGAGACATCGCCTTTATGAAGCTTTCCGTCGTTGGGGCTTCCAGGATACTTTTTATAAAGCGAGACAAGCGATACTCCATCAAGGATATTGGGCATGGTCATGCGGAACGATGTGCCATCCTCAGCATCCTCCATAAAGTTTGCAGGGCGGAAAAGCCTTCCCTGTCCCCAGGTCATATAGAATTTACCTAATCGGAAGAAAGATTTATCAAGCCAGTTGTAATCGCAGTAAAGCTCGTCAAAATCGAGCTTGGACCAGACATCGCTGCCATTGTCGGAATCCATCTCGGTCTTAAGCTTTCCAAAAATTCGTATAGTGGGGTCGGGCCTGGCATCAAAGGATATTGTAGCCTTGGAATAGGCACCTGCTACTTTCTCAGGATATCCGTCAAAAGGCTCATCGGTCCAGCCGAAGCCCCCGCCGGCACGGATTACAAAGTCACCGCTTACAACTATCTTCTTGCTTTCCTCAAACTGATTCCTGTAGTCTATATCTGCCGGCTGCTCAACCACAATATCCTCGGCAGGGTCATCAAATATAGAGTCAAAGTCATCTTCGTAGGGGGTATCCCCTGCCTCCAGATCCTCGTTGTCCCTGGAAATTTCAAACTCGGCGGCCAGAACTGCCTCGGGCAGACAAATCAGCTGGCAAAACAGAATCAGAGACAGAAAAACGAAAAATGTCAGACGCTTTTTCTCAAATTGCACTTATTTAGTGTTCACCCTTTCAAGATATTCCTTAGTATACAGGGAATCGGGCTGTTTGTTAAGGGATGGATTCTTTATATCGACAGTAGTCCGCTCGTATTCAACCTTGTCGCCCACCTTGCGGAATACCAGATGGTCCTGGATTATGATTTTTGCAGGAACCCAACGGCTTGCCACCTTCTGGTAGCTCGGGAAGGCAGAGGTTCTCATAAGCTGGCCGGAAAGGCTGTAGTCCTCAAGCTTGCGGACCAAGTTGTCCTCGGAAACCCATATCTTTACCTTGGGGAAGGAGACAGACTTTGTAATTGCCTCCAGGTCAAAGACGGTGCAGTTGAACTTGCCCAGCTTCTCCTGCTTTACGCTGCTGATCTTATAGTTTTCGGCATAGTTTGAGCCCGTGAAGTCGGAGACCCGGAAGCTTGAGTTCTGGAACCGCTCCTTGGCGCTGGTGAAGGTGAAGCCCTTTCCTATAGGGTCGTAGAGCCACAGGTTGTTCCCCTGCTTAAGGTAGCCCTTTCCCTTGTCAGCCACAGGCTGGAGCACCAGGACCACAAACTTTTCCTCGCTGTCCCGGCGGAACATGGCAGCCACTGTCGTGGAGGAGGAGCCGTCCGGATCCCGCTTCACAATAGTGTACTCGGCAGAAAGATCTGTTCCCTTGAAGGTAACCAGGTCATCCACATCCTTGAGCATCTTGACATAATCGGTCTCTGCAAAAGCAGCACAAGCCAATGATATAAACAATAAAACAGCAAATATTCTTTTCATACGTCAATCCTTTCTAAGTGCCTGAGCCGGAGGCATAAGGGAAGCCTGTTTAGCCGGCCTCCAGGCGGCGGCCACTACGGCCGTCAGCATAAACAGCAGGTTCATGACCACAGAGCGGAGCCCTATGAAATACTGAAGCTTACCGTTCTCGGTGAACATTCCTGCCGCAGTCACCTTACTTAAATCAAACAGTCCGACAAAGCGGAAGGTTACAAATCCCAAGATAAAACCAAAGGCAGATGCGATCAGGGCCAGGGCCGCCGCCTCGTAAAGGAATATCATCATGACATCGGAGGCCTGCATGCCTATGGCCCGCATGGTGCCTATCTCCCGAGTCCGTTCGTAGACAATAACCCGGTAGGTGTTAAGTATTCCTATCATGACTATGACAAGGAAGATAAAGAGGACAAAATAGGTACAGCCAAGGAATGCATCCAGCAGGCTCTTAAGCTGCTCCAGCTGGGCATTCACCGACATCACCGCAACAACCTCTTTGTCGTTATTCCTGTTTCCAGAGCGGTATTCACTGAAATCGTGGCGGGTTTTTATGGTCGGAAATACATCCCTGGTCTTGGCAAACTCATGGCGGAGCCTTTCTGTAAGGAGAGGAATATTGCTTCCCTCTTTTGCATAAACTGCAATTTCAGTGGCCCAGCTTCTGTCCTTGTCCATGATAATGTTCAGTTCTTCCCGGTCCATATAGGCGGCATAGCCGAATATATTGGTCTCGTCAAAGATTCCCTTGACCACCATGTTCTCGGTGTTATACTGTCCCCCTTCGGTCTTGACATAGATGATCACATCATCCCCAAGGCGGGCACCCAGAAGGCGGGAGGCCTCGGTGCTTATTATTATGCCGTTCTTACCCTCAGGAGTTGAAAGACCTTCAATACCACCCTCTACAAAGGGGAGCTTGGAAAGCTCCTTCCCTTCGGTGTCAAAGTCGGCCCCTATAACACGCAGAAGCCTTATATAGTTGCCTCCGAAGAAGAGCCGCACCTCCTTGCCGTAATAGACAGAACGGGGGGACACAGTCCTAAAGGGGAGCCTGGAATGGTTTATTATCTTGACATAGCTTTCAGGGTCAGGAATGGACATTCCGGTGTTCTCAAAGCCGTAGACAATGATATGGCCCGAGAAATAGCGGGCAGCCTTGGTCTTTATAGTCTCCAGGGCGCCATAGGAAAGGCCGGTGAGTACAGTTATAAGCATAAAGCCCACTGCCACAGCCAGAGCCATGAGGGCATAGCGCCTGCGCTGGAGGAAAAGGTTGCGGAGGGCAAACAGGAACATACTAGCCCCTCCCCATTATTGTGACTGGCTGGATCTTCACAGCCAGGGATACAGGGTAAATCCAGGAGAGGGCACCCACCAGTGCAGCCCCTGCAAAATGAAGCATAATATTCTTGAAAGTGACCACAGGACGGAGGACATCACCGCCGAACATGGTTATAAGCAGGTTGTTATGGATAGCTATGCCGCCGGAGAACATCCAGGAGGCTATGGCACCTATTATTATGCCGATTGTGGCGGCAGTAAGGGTAAGCATCATAGATTCTGCTATGAACAGGGCACTTATGAAAGGCTTTCCAGCCCCTATGCCCCGCATGGTGCCTATCTCGTAGCTCCTCTCAAGGACAGAGATGACCAGGGCATTCACAACAACAAGGACCGCACCTATTACAATAAAGAGAATTCCCACATCAAAGGCAGCCTTCAGGGCAAACACCATCTGGGCACTTAAGCCTGCCCCCTTGCGCCAGCTCTTTATCTCCACATTCCAGCGGTT
>CADAEX010000131.1 GCA_902787125.1 uncultured Spirochaetaceae bacterium | reverse complement strand
TCCTGCTCCGTCTGTCTCTCCTGCTTCTGCTTCACTGCCGGGCAGTCAAAGATTGAGGGCAGTGACTCGCAGCCGGAGAAAAGCATCACAGCAGATAAAAGAAAGACAGGAAGGAATCTTCTCAATCAGAACTCCGTACCTATGGCAAATTTGGTGAAAATCTTCTTCTGGTCAAAATCCCAGCCGCCATAACAGAGGAACTTGACAGGCATGACACCTATGAAGACTATGTTGAAATCAAAGGAAAGACCTGCGGTGAAGATCGGGTCATCAAAGTAGTAGTAGTCACAGAACACACCCAGCCGCACATCGCTGAATATAAAGGCTTCCGCAAGACTCGGGGTAAAGTCAGGCTTAAGATAGAAGGTGGTCTGGGCCATAAGAATCTGGTCAAAATCACCCTTTATAGTCTTTCCCCGGACTCCATCATTCTTATACAGGCAGATAGTGTCGTTGCCCGGAAGGGGCATACGGCAGGTGGCTTTCTCCTGCAGATGCAGCAGCCATACCAGCCTGCGGTCAAAGGATGCAGAGGCTCCCCATCCGTCGGTATCCCGGTTCTCCTTGAATCCGAAAGCAGAGAACTTTATGAATTTATCCTGACCGATATATCCTTTAATACCGGCACGGTGGAAGGAATCAATCTCATCCATGTCCCTGTCAAGGCTTCCCTCCAAGGTGCAGAACGGGTCAATGCCGAAGCTGTCGCCGGAGAAATAGATAATCTCGTTGTTTGAATAGTAATAGAATTTATGAAGCTCGTTATCCTTGAAATCCACCAGTCCCCTGGTCTTGGACTTGAAGAAATCCCCAAGGGCAAAGGTAAGGGCGGAATCAAGGCCGTAGTTGTCGGGGAACCAGTATTCTCTCAGATTTATCCGCATGGTCTTGTAGCCCAGCTCTTCCCCGAGATAAATGTAATTATAGTTGTTCAGATAATAGTCATTCGGAATCTCTCCAAGCATGGAGATACCTATTGTAAAGAGAGGTGTCAGCTCCCGCAGGGGAATCATCTCTGTCTTCCTGTAGCGCCTGCAGAAATCATCAATCTTGTCCCTGTTTTTCTCTCTGCCGGAAAGGAAGGAGACCTGCTCTGCCCTGCTCTTGTCCGACAGCTCCGCCAGATTCTTAAGCTCAGCCATGTGCTCAGCGGCGCACTCATAACCCAGCTGGATTATCTCATCGCTCTTGTCAAAGCCCATGAAGGAATACTTTTCCACCGGGTTCCGGAGCCATACCAGGTTCTCGTGCTTCTTTATCTCCTCCACACCCTTTCTGGTCTTGCTCACATCCTGCATGCGGTTCACTACTGTCACAAAGTTCCGCAGGTTCTGCTTGAAGGTGTAGAGTGTGGAGGAGACTGCCACCTTGTCGGTATAGCGGTAGGCATGGTCTACAGGAACCAGGTTTGTGCAGCCGCCGTCCATCAGAAGGTAGCCCATATATTCCTTGGGGGCAAAATCCACAGGAATTACAATGCTTCCCTCGATTATGTCATACATATCACCGGCCTCAAAAATAATCTGCCGGCGGGTTATAAGGTCTTCGCAGATTACAGCCACAGGAATGTCCAGATCCTCTATTCGCTTGTCCCCCAGTATTCCGTGAATCACAGAGATAAAGCGGGATGTGTCCAGAACGCCCCCCTTGACAGGCAGCTGAGGCTTGAAGAACTCACCCAGGGTGAACTCGGTCATCACATTGTAGATATCATCGCAGGAGATGCCGGCGCTGTACAGAAGCCCTATGATGGCGCCCATGGAGTTGGTGACCATGAAGTCGGGAACAATTCCCTCCTCCTCCAGCTTCTTAAGAACTCCCAGATGAGCCATTGCCCGGGCAGCGCCGCCGGAAAGGACAAGGCCTAAAGGCTGGGAACGCCCTGCCGCAGCTGCTCTCTCCTTGGCCTTTTTTATAAAGGCCTCTTCCCCGATATAGACCGGGACATCGACAAGCATCACCTCGTCATTCGGATCATAGGAGACCTCTGCAAAAGAGAGTGTCGGGAGAATAAGCAGAAGGAGTAAGGCGATGGAGACCAGCTTCCTCAAGGGTTTTTCTATTCCTCAATCACAGTATAGATAAGGGGAAGCTCATCGGGCTGAGTCCTGGAAATTGTATATGCTTTCTTGAATCTTTCCACTGCTTCCTCAAAATTCTTCTTATCGTTCACATGGAAGATGGCAAGTTCCTCGCCCTTCTTCACATAATCCCCAAGCCGTTTCCTGATCACGATTCCCACAGCAGGATCAATCACATCCTCCTTGGTCATCCGGCCGGCTCCTAAAAGGGATGCGGCAGAGCCAACCTCCCGGGTTATGATCTCCGACACATATCCGGCAGAATCAGCGGTAACAGCTATCTGCTCCTTTGCATGGGGCAGGATGGAGGTGTCATCCACCACATCGGGATCGCCACCCTGGGTCTTTATCATCTGAGCCAGCTTCACAAGAGCCTGGCCGGAGGCAAGCTTCTCCTCCAGCATTATCATGGCCTCGCTGTCAGACTCGCAGATTCCACCCAGAATAAGCATCTTTGCAGCCAGTGTCAGGGAGATAGTCTTTATGTCGCACTCGATGTTGTCCCGCAACACATGGATAGCCTCTTCCACCGACAGCGCATTCCCGATGCAGTTGCCCAGGGGCTGGTTCATGTCGGTGACTACAGCGGAAGTCTTAAGACCTGTCGCCTTTCCGATTCTTACCATTATATCGGCCAATTTTATAGAATCCTTTAAGGCTGGCATCAGGGCGCCGTTGCCGGTTTTCACATCCAGTACAACTGCATCGGTGCCCATAGCAATCTTCTTGCTCATAATGCTGGAAGCGATAAGGGGCAGGCTCTGCACAGTACCGGTGACATCCCGGAGGGCGTAAAGCTTCTTGTCGGCAGGAACCAGATCCTGGGTCTGCCCCATTATGGCAAGCCCCACCTTGGAAACATTCTTTACAAAGGTTTCATTATCCAAGAAGACATTGAAGCCGGGAATAGACTCAAGCTTGTCCAGAGTACCGCCGGTAAAGCCAAGTCCCCGGCCCGACATCTTTGCTACCTTGCATCCGCAGGCTGCAACCAGCGGGGCAACAAGCAGTGTTGTGTCATCCCCTACGCCGCCGGTAGAGTGCTTGTCCACCTTGAAGCCCTTTATGGCCGAAAGATCCATACGGGATCCTGAATTTAGCATGGCAGTGGTCAGGGCAGCAGTCTCCTCATCATCCATACCCTTAAGGACAATAGCCATCAGAAGGGCTGAAACCTGGTAATCAGGAATATCACCCTTAACATAACCGTCAATGAAAAAATTGAGTTCTTCCTGAGTAAGCTTCAGGCCGTTCTTTTTCTTTTCTATAATATCAGTGAAAACCATAGAGTCATTTTAATTGAAAACAGGAGTTGAAACAAGAGTTAGGAGCGGATAAACTCCACCAGTTTCTCAATGTCTACCGGCTGGTGCAGGAACAGGTCTGCCTTACTGCTCTCCCTTGCGGTGGAGTTCTCCTGGGCAATGAAGATTATGGCAGGCTTCTCGTAGTCCCGGCGGCTT
>CADAEX010000130.1 GCA_902787125.1 uncultured Spirochaetaceae bacterium | reverse complement strand
TCCACCGGCGCCATCGGTGGCGAGCTTTCCCATGAATTCCAGGTACTGGCCGATTCCGGCGAGGATACTATCCTTTCCTGCTCCAAGTGCGACTACGCAGCCAATGTGGAGAAGGCTGTCTCCGACCGGGTGCTCCCTAAGCCGGACCGGAGCAATGTGGAGGAGATGAAAGAGGTTGCTACCCCTGGACAGAAGACAATAGAAGAGATTTCCGCATTCCTTGGAAAAGGACCTGAGCATTTTATAAAGACTCTTATTTACCTGGTGGATGACCAGCCTGTGGCTGTCCTGATTCCTGGTGAGCAAGATGCCAACGAGGCTAAGATTCAGGGGGCTCTCCATGCCAACAGTGTAGTGGCTGCTGACGAGGAGACTGTTAAGAGAGTGACTGGAGCCGAGGTAGGCTTTGCAGGTCCTGTAGGCCTTAAAGAGAAAATAAAGATTATAGCTGACAAGCAGATCTACAGCCGTGTGAATCTGATCTGCGGTGCAAATAAGACAGACTGCCACATTACAGGCATTGACCCTGAGCGGGACTTCAAAGCCGATCTGGTGGCAGATATCACCTTTGCCAAGGTGGGGGAAAAATGTCCGCACTGCGACGGAGTCCTGGAGCAGTACAAGGGAATCGAGGTAGGTCAGGTATTCCACCTGGGAACTAAGTATTCAAAGCCTATGCACTGTATCTTCCTTGACAAGAACGGCAAGGAGAGCACTGCAGTGATGGGCTGCTACGGCATCGGAGTAACCCGTACCCTGGCTGCTTTCATAGAGCAGAATCACGACGACAAAGGCATTATCTGGTCGCCGGCTGTGGCTCCTTTTGAGGTGGAGGTTATTCCTCTCCAGAGCAACAACGAGAAAGTATGCTCTGTAGCAGAGGATATTTACAAGAAACTGGGGGATCTGGGTATTGATGTGCTTATCGATGACAGGGATGAGCGGGCAGGCTTCAAGATGAACGATGCCGACCTTATCGGATTCCCGGTTCAGGTGCAGGTGGGAGCCCGCTCTGTGGAGAACGGACAGCTTGAGATCAAGACCCGCCGGACCGGAGAGAAGGTGCTGGTGGACATGGACAAGGCTGTCTCCTACGTCCAGGATCTCCTGAAAACCCTGTAAGCTTTATTGTTGGGGACAAAAAAAGAGCCGCTTGATAGCGGCTCTTTTTTATGCTTTGTGATTTAATCACTCAGCTGACATTGTGATGTGGTATTCCTCATCTGTCCAGTCTCTGTCGATGTCCATCTCGATTGTGTCACCATTTCTTACGAATGTGTAGAATCTCTGTGTCTCATCGCATCTGAATGACAGCTTGTTGCCCTCTGCCTTAAGATCTTTCTGCTTTCCAGCGAAGTCATAAATCAGAGCGCCTGTCTCGGAATCATACAGCTTAACGTTGTTGTCAGCTTCGAATACCCACTTAGCGTTCCAGTTTGTATCAACAGACTTTCCTTCTGGGAATGCGCCTGCTGCTGGAGCTGCCTGGATGTCGCAAAGACCTTTCCAGAACTTCTTAGCCTGTGCCAGAGGAGCGATTGCATCTGCATAAAGTCCCTTCTGGAGGCACTGCTCGCCCATTGTGAAGATCTGAACACCCTTTGTATATGGCTCTTTTGTCTTCTTGTCTTCTGGAACTCTGTCTCTGTAGTACTGTGCTTCCTGATACAGAACGCCAGCCTTGATTGCTTCTTCTGGAACTTCTGTTGGGTTCTCGCAAAGTCCTGACCAGAACTTCTTAACCTGTCCGAGAGGAGCAAGAGAGTCAGTATACATAGCTCTGTAGAAGAGTCCCTGACCCATTTCGAAGATCTGAACGCCCTTTGTCCAAGGCTCTACATTCTTCTTCTCTTCTGGAACCTGTCCCTGAAGTGCGAAGTCTGTGATGAGCAGAGCATATGCTTTGCTTCCGTCTTCTGCAATCTCAATATCAGCTGGATCTACAAGACCTGTCCAGAATTTTCTAGCCTGTTTCAGAGGAGGAATAGCGTCTGCATACAGTCCGTTTGCAAGGCACTGCTCGCCCATTGCGAAGATCTGAACGCCCTTTGTCCAAGGCTCTACGTTCTTCTTGCTCTCTGGAACCTTAGCTCTCAGGTCGATGTCCTGGAGGTAAAGGATTGCTGCTTCATATGCTTCTGCGGAAACTGCAGCCTGTGGAGCAGGTGCTGCTTCAGCTGGAGCTGCTTCTGCTGGTGCTGGTGCTGGAGCTGCTTCTGCTGGTGCTGTTGTTTCAGCTGGAGCTGGTTCTGTTGCTGCTGATTCGCTTGTCTTACAAGAGAAGGAACAGAATACGATTGCAACAACGGTTAACAAAACAAGTATTTTTTTCATTTCATTCTCCTTTTTTTATATATTGTATCACGGCTTTGAATAAAAGAAAACCTAAAAATTAACAAAATTACCAAAAATAGTGTATTTTTTTATAATATAGTAATTAAAATGGTAAAAAAAAGGTCACCTTTCTAGGGTGACCTTCGTTCCAGCTTGTTGATTCAATCAGTCCTGGAGTGGCATAAGGATATGATATCCCTCGTCTGTCCAGTCTCTGTCGATATCCAATTCCATGTCTGTTCCCTCAAGGGCTTTCTCAAATGTGTAGAAACGCTGGGTCTCGTCACATCTGAATGAGAGCTTAAGGCCAGTTCCTGCCGGTTCAAGCTTCAGGTCCTTGGTCTTGCCGTTGAAGTCATAGATAAGATCTCCGTTCTTTGAGTCATAGAGCTTTACAGAACCATCTGCAAAGAATACCCAAAGAGCATCCCAGTTGGCATCAAGCCATTTTCCTGCCGGGAACTCAGAGAGAGCCTTAGGAGCCTCCGGAGCTTTTGCCGGTGCAGGTGCTGGAGCCGGTGCAGGTGCCTTGACTGGAGCTGGTTTCTCAGTCTGAGCCTCCTGTTTGGCTGCCGGTTCACTTGTCTTGCAAGAGAAGAAACAGAACACAATTGCAACAGCGATGAAGAATACAAGTAATTTTTTCATTGTTTATGTTCTCCTTGTCTATATATTATCGGATTAAATAATATTAATCTTTATGCAATTTACCACATATTATCTCATATATGCAATAAATAGTACATTCCCAGATTGCAAACTCCCGGATAATGTACTAAACTGTCTATAGCATATTTCAATGGAAGAGGAGTGAGAATCTCCCACGGACGCGCCACCGTGACAGGCGACCTGTAGGCTGTACCACTGGGAAACTGGGAAGGAGCCTATGGGGATGGACTTAAGTCCTGAAGCCTCAAGCCGGGATACTTTGGTATGCGCAGAATCGATTTGACTTCGCGATTTGAGTCGGAATCAGGAGCAGGGTTACCTACGCCCACCGACTTCTTTTCTGCAGTCAGGAAAGGAGTTTTTCATGAAAAAGCTGATTTTTTTGGCTTTCTGTTCACTTTTTGCAGCAATGCCCATATTCTCATCTGTCAGTATAGGCGGCGAATCGAAGACGACTGGGACAAGGGAGAGATGGATTTCAGGATTGGAGTTGGGGATTACAGCCGGGTCCTGATTGAGCTTGAGGAAGATGATTCCTGGAACAACGGGAGGGGAACCTCTCCTGAAGGTACCCCGTCTCTGAACTATTTCCGTGTTCAGACAGACTGGGGAAAGTTTTTCGCTCTTGAAGGAATCGGAATCAGGACAGATATCGGCTTGTACAGCTATCAGACTTTTGACAGTGTCCATTTTACAGGATTCGGTTATGAATATTCCGAGAACTTCGGAAACCCCAGCCTTAGAAAGGATTTTGGATTCAAGCTTTCGCTGAGC
>CADAEX010000129.1 GCA_902787125.1 uncultured Spirochaetaceae bacterium | reverse complement strand
TCCTGCTTAAGTTCCAGCGCCTCGGGGGCAACCATCTTTCCTTTGGATGCCAGATGGTTAAGGGTGCCCATGAGAACTGCATAAACCTTGCCGTCCAAGTCCAGCCCTTCCAGGCTTGATAAGAATTCAGGTGTTATATGCTTGCGCTCAGGCTCGATATAATCTGCTACAAAAAGAATCTTTGCAAGGGTCTTCATTCCTGCGGTACCAGTGGTATGGGAACATAGAGCATCAAGAACTTCCTTGTCATCAATTCCAAACTGCTTTTTAAGCACCATAGCCCCGGATCTTCCATGAAGCAGCACGGGAGAATCAAGATCCAGATCCCTTACAGGCATGCCATCCATAGAGGCCCACTTCACAAGCTCCTCCTTGGAATATTCTCTTGCTATATCATGTACAAGGCCTGTAAAGAAAGCAAGCTTTTTATCGTAACCGAATTCTTCTGCAAGTTTACTGCAGGTGCGGGCAGTGGAAACAGAATGCTCATATCTCAAGGGAGAAAGATGGCTTTTAAGATAGCTGTCCATCTTTGCAACAAATGCATCACTTGTAAAATCGGCGCTGTTCAATTATCTCCCTCACTTTCTCTGGAACCAGGTATCGGATAGGTTCTCCTTTCTTTACCCGTTCACGTATCTCTGTAGAAGATATCGGCAACATTTTGTTTTTTATGTAGAAGTCCGGGTAATCTGACGAAATGGGCTCCTCTATGTCACGGCGGACCACAATCAGGTCCACCAGCTTCTTTATCTCCTCCGGCTTTTTCCATGTTCCGAAGCCGGGGAGCAGGTCGTCCCCTATTATAAAGCCCAGTTTTCCGGTTATGTCGTAGTGATCAAGGATGTAGTGAATTGTATCTATGCTGTAGGTGATTCCGCCCCGCTTTATATCGCAGTCCTCCACAATGCAGCCCGGAATATCATCCACGGCGGCATGGAGCATCTGTAGGCGCTCCTGGGGTGTGACTGCTGTATGGTTCTCTTTATGGGATGCAATATTGGCAGGAACCAGGATGGCACGCTCATAACCCAGCTGATACATGACTTCCTGCACTATGAAGAGATGTCCTGTATGGACCGGGTTGAAGCTGCCGCCGAAAATAAAAGTTTTCATTCTTCCTGAAGCACCAGCCTTGAGAAAATATCTTTTATCTTATCCAGACCGAAACCGGAGAACACAGAGATTCCATGGATCTCCTCCTCAGGAAATTTATCAACAAGTTTTGCAAGAGCCTCACTGCTCCCCTCTGTATCCATCTTGGTGGCCAGGATCACCCGCTTCCGCTCTGCCAGCTCAGGGGAGAATGCCTTGAGTTCTCCCAATAGGATCTCAAAGGAATCCAGATAGTCGGGCTGGGAAACATCGATAAGGAAAAGGAGCCCTCGGGTTCTGGCTATATGCTTGAGAAATCTTATTCCAAGGCCTGCCCCCTGGGAAGCCCCTTCTATTATTCCGGGGATGTCTGCAAGGACAATGTCCTGGTCGTCCAGGGCATAGACACCCAGATTGGGAATCTTGGTTGTGAAAGGATAGCTGCCTACCCTGGGGTTGGCATTTGTAAGCCTTCCCAGAAGAGTGGATTTGCCGGCATTAGGAAAACCTACAAAGCCGATATCTGCGATTATATTGATCTCTATGATTATCTTGCGGCTCTGCCCTGGAAGACCAGGTTGGGCAAACCGGGGAGTCTGATGCCGGGAGGTGGCAAAGTTCATGTTGCCAAGACCACCCTTGCCCCCTTTAAGGAACACCCAGTCGCTTTCATCCTGGGCAAAGTCATGAAGCACTTCCTTGGTGTCATAATCCTTGATCAGGGCACCAGGAGGAAGCAGTATAACAGCATCCTCACCGTCAGCGCCATGCTTCTTGCGCCCTTCTCCGGGTCTTCCGTTGCCTGCATTGATGACACGCTTGAATCTGAGATGTGCTAATGTCCTAAGATTTCTTTTGATCTGGAATACGACATCACCGCCCTTTCCGCCGTCACCGCCGTCAGGACCACCTTTGGGAATATACTTTTCCCGCCTTAATGAAACACAACCGGCTCCGCCTTTACCGGAGCCGACTTCTAGTGATGTCTCGTCTACAAAACCACGCACTGCAGTGAATGATTATTCTTCTACTTTTTCGATACTGATGAATTTTCTGCCCTGTCTCTGATGGAATTTAACAGTTCCGGTCTCTTTGGCAAAAATAGTGTGGTCTTTTCCAAGGCCAGCGTTCTCGCCAGGATGGAATTCAGTACCTTTCTGTCTTACAATGATGGAACCTGCAGAAACAAGTTCACCACCGAATTTCTTGACGCCAAGTCTCTGTGCGTTTGAGTCTCTTCCGTTTCTTGAGCTTCCGCCACCTTTCTTATGTGCCATATCTGATTACCCCTCGATAATGTCTGTAACTTTAACGATTGTATACTGAGCTCTGTGACCTCTGGTCCGCTTGTAATTCTTTCTTCTCTTATACTTCATTACAACGACCTTTGTGTCCTTGATCTGATCCTCTACAGTTCCGGTAACCTTGGCTCCTGCAATGTAAGGAGTTCCGATCTTCTGTGTTCCGTCACCGCTGATGAGCATGATTGAGTCGAAATCAAGAGATGCACCTTTCTCAGCATCAATTCTGTCCATTCTGAGAAGCGCTCCCTTCTCAGCCTTGTACTGTTTGCCTTTCATATCAATAAGAGCGTACATTTTTCTTACCTACTAATTATAAAATTTCGTTCTATATTTATAAAATAAAACCTTGCATAAGGTCAAGTGGGTATGCAGGCTGTTTTTTCACTTACTCTATAATAAATGTCCTGCCGTTGTAGAAGAATATGCTGTGGGACAGATAGCGCCGCACCGATTCATACAGCACCCGCCGCTCCACATCCTTGCCCATCCTGGTGAATTCCTCAACTGAACAGGTGTCTGCCACACGGATTACATCCTGGAAGATTATAGGGCCCTGATCCAGGTCTGCTGTGGCAAAATGACCGGTGGCTCCGATTATCTTGACACCCTTCTGCCATGCCTGATGATAAGGCTTTGCCCCCTTGAAGGCAGGGAGGAAGCCGTGATGGATATTTATGACACGGTTGTTCCAGCGGCTGCAGAAATCGGGACTAAGCACCTGCATGTACCTGGCCAGTATAACCAGCTCTATGTTGTACTGTCTTAAGATCTCCTCCAGATCCTTCTCATATTCCTCCTTTCCCTTGTCTGTATCCACCTGGAAGAAAGGAATATGGAAAGAGGTGGCTATGTGGGCCAGCTCCGAATGATTTGATATGATTACAGGAATCTCGCAGTCCAGCTCGCCGTCGGCATGCTTCAAAAGAAGCTCATATAAGCAGTGGCTGGTCTTGGAGACCAGAATGGCCACCCTTTTCTTTATTCCGCGGTTGAAGATATGCCACTTCATGGAGAAGCGCTCTCCAACCTTGCCGAACTCTTTCTGGAAATCAGCCTGGTCAAAGCCCTCCTGAGCTACAAAGACAATACGGCAGAAGAACATGCCTATGTCCACAGCTGTGTGTTGGGCCAGGTTCAGGATATTTCCTTTATTCGAGGCAATGCAGTTGGTTATGGCGGCTATGATACCGCTCTGGTCTGGACATGTTACAGTAA
>CADAEX010000128.1 GCA_902787125.1 uncultured Spirochaetaceae bacterium | reverse complement strand
ATTATTACAAGTATGGCTAGGACATTGGTCGAATTCAGAATTACGTATCCCACGGGCCACTTAAATCAGAATAACAGTTGCCACCGGCAACCTTATCCAGGGCAGCATTGTCCAGTTCCACATTTTGTAGTTCGTCCAGATAAGCTTCTGCCTCTGCTTTTGTGATTTCCATTCCCTCGGTCTTTGCCAGAGCAATCAGTTCATCAGCGGTCTGACACTTCATTGCTCTATCAAGCATCTCTTTTGTTAACTTTGATTTGTCGATAGGCATTTGAGCCTCCTCATATAGTAAGTATAAACCGCCATAGGAAGAGGTGTCAATGTTCTAAAAAAAGCCCCGATCGTGGGGCTTTTTTAATGTTTTTCAAACCATCTTGATACATAAACCGGAGCAATGTTATATCGGACGGCGATATCAGCTGTTGTATTTCTCAATATCCAGCATTTTCTCGTTTCTGGCTACAATAGTAGTAACTACAGCATCGCCGGTTACGTTGGCACAGGTCTGCATCATTCCGACCAGCGGGTAAAGACCCATGATAAGGCTGATGGATTCTGCCGGAATACCGATCTGTGGAACCAAGAGGGAGATACATACCAATGCACCACCTGGAACTCCAGGAGCACCTACAGAAAGCACTATGATTGCTATGAACAGGGAAAGCAGTACGCTTCCTGTCACAGGGACTCCGAAGATCTTACACATAAAGAGGGCAGAGATTATCAGAGTGATACAGGAACCATCCATGTTGATTGTCGCACCAAGAGGCAGGGAGAAGGAATATACTTTTTTGGATACTCCCATTGCATCGGCTTGCTTTATGGATGATGGAAGTGCTGCATTGCTGGATGCGAATGAGAATGCAGAAATCATGGCCGGGTAGTATTTTGCAAGGAACTTAAGAGGATTAAGCCGTCCCAGAAGCATAAGCAGCATAAGGTATACACAGATCATCAGCACATCACCGATATAGATGACGGGCACCCAGGTGATTACATGAAGCAGCTTGCTGAAATCCAGGGCAATCATCATTTTTGCCATGGCACAGAATACAACCAGCGGAATAAAGCCCACCAGAACTGTGGTTATCTTGGAACAGGCGCTGTTAAGCACAGAAAGGGCAGCCCGTAACTGAGGCACCTTCTTTGCCAATGCGGCGGCAGCAAGACCCAGAACTACAGCCATGAAGATAAGTTGCAGCATGTCAGATTTCTGGAAAGGAGTAATAATATTGTTTGGAATTATTCCCACAATAGTATCTTTTATCGATATTGTTGCATTGGCTCCTTTTGCAATAGTTGCAGCTGCGGCGTCAGTGACTGCTCCTGCCAGGCTTGGGTTTCCGATAGGGAATATCTGATAAGTGCCTAAGCCCACAAAGATTGCTATGACAGAGGTGAAAATATAGAAGACGACAATCTTGCCTGCGATTTTTCCCAATGTCTTCAGGTCGCCGAAGTCAGCTATACTTGATGCTACGGAACAGAATACCAGAGGAGCTACAATCATCTTCAGGGCATTCATGAACATGGTGTAGACAGGGGTGAAAAGGTTCTTGGAGAATCCTTTGGAGACATTGCCTGGAAGAAGGTTGTGCATAAGAATACCCACTGCAACACCACCTACAAGAGCAAGGAGGGTAAGGATAAGGGAGTGGAACTGGGATGTCTTTACCCTGATTACAGCCCGGTTGAAGCCGTGCTCGTTGGTGACCTTCAGGTTGTCGGCATACAGCTTGTTGATCATACGGCGGATGACATCGTTTGCCTCTTCATCCTCCACACCCTGACCCAGCAGAAGATTCTCTTCTATATCGCTGCTGTCAAAAGCCTCGCCCCAGGCTGACAGGCGGATATCCACATTTCCTAAAAAGCCGCCGATTGAAACCCATACTTTTGTCCCTTCCGGTGCATTGTCCATCATCTTTGCCAGAACATCCTCTGTGGTCAGCAGAGTGCGGGCCATTTCCTTCTTATGAACTTTCCGTTTGATGAGTTCCTTCCGTATATATTCAATTGTTTCTGGAATTTTTTTCAGATTGAGGTCGATTTCTAATTTTTTCATTTTTGCTTCCTTTTATTTTATTCTAAGGGCTAAATGGGTGCTAGTCAATAAGAAGATAATTTTTGCTTGCAAATAAAAAATGATTGTTTTATCATTGAATCCATTATGGCTGCCAATCCACATCATGCAACAGACAGAATAGGAACTGACAACATACGGCATCTGCTGTTCTCTTTCTCAATTCCTGCCATTGTAGGAATGGTGGTGCAGGCACTGTACAATATAGTGGACCGAATCTATGTAGGGCAGGGTGTAGGGCATATCGGACTTGCCGCCATTGCTGTCACCATGCCACTCCTTATGACCAATATGGCTTTTTCTGTCATTGTCGGAGTGGGCTCCAATGCCCTTTTCTCCATCAAATTGGGAGAAGGCAGACGGGATATGGTGGAGAAGATTATGGGAAATGCTTTCCTGCTCCTCTTTCTGGTTCCTCTTCTGGTCATACTGCCATGCCTTGTTTTCCCACGTCAGATTTTAACCGCCATAGGGACCACTCCAGACCTGCTCCCTTATTCCGAACGGTATCTGCGTATCCTTATGTATGGCGGCGTCTTTGCTGCCATGAGTCCTGGCATAAACCACTTTATCCGCTCCGACGGCCACCCCCGCACCTCCATGTTCACCCAGCTTTTAGGTGCATTGCTCAATACAATCCTTGACCCTATATTCATATTTGTGTTCCACTGGGGCATCGAGGGGGCGGCCTGGGCTACCATCATCTCCCAGTTTGTTTCATTTGTGTGGGTCATGAGCTACTTCAACTCAAGCCTTACGCCGCTAAGGTTCAAAGTACGGGCTATGAGACTGGATTGGAGTCTGGTGATTAAGATACTGGCCATAGGCTTTGCCCCTTTCTCTATGAACATGGCTATGAATGTGATGAACCTTATCCTGAACCGCCAGCTGCTGCGCTACGGCGGCGATATGGCTGTGGCTGTCATGGGTATAGTCTACAGCGTCATAATTGTGATCATGATGCCGCTCCAGGGAATAAACCAGGGAGCCCAGCCTATCATCGGCTTCAACTTCGGAGCCAGGAAATATGACAGGGTACGCACTGCTTACTGGCTTGCAGTTAAGTTCGCAACAATATTCGTCACAGCAGGATGGCTTCTGATAGAGCTTATTCCTGGTGTGTTTGTCCGCTTTTTCAACAACGACAACCCGGAGCTTATACTGCTGGGCTCCCAGGCTCTGCGTATCTGCTCTGCCTTGATGCCCATCATCGGTTTCCAGGTCATCACCTCCAACTATTTCCAGGCTGTGGGGAAACCATTGCAGAGCACCTTACTCAGCCTTTCAAGACAGTTCCTCATCCTCATTCCGCTGCTATATATCCTGCCCCTGTTCTGGGGTGTGCATGGTGTTTATTCTGCTCTGCCTCTCTCTGACATCATCTCATTCTGTATTGCCGCAGTTGTCATGTCCTTCGAGCTCAGAGCCTTGCGGGAGATGTCATGAAGAATACAGATGTAGTTTTAGTTGCAATGCCATTCTGCGACGAGTATATGCCCTGCATGACATATGCGATGTTCAAGGCAATGCTGACAAAGGCCGGCATATCCAGCTGCGT
>CADAEX010000127.1 GCA_902787125.1 uncultured Spirochaetaceae bacterium | reverse complement strand
AAAGTCATAGGTGGGATCATAGGTCACCTTATCGTTCGGATGGTGGCGGTTGTAGTAACGGATAAGCTTCTCAGTCTCGCCAGAAAGGGCATAGGATATGATGTTCAATCCCTCCAGAACCGGGGTTTCGGCCTGCACCATGGCAGAGGAAACAGGGTGGAACCCGATGGATTCATAATAGGATGTGCATAGAGAAAGGGAATCGTCGCCACCCAATACAAGGCAGAAGTCATCCAGCTTCAGAGCAGGGTCTTTCTTCATAGCCGCAAGGATATGGTTCTTGACCTCGATATACTGTCCCATTACAGAGTCGGCCTTAAGAAAACCCACCATTTTCTCAGGCTTTGCCCCTAATTTCTCAAGAAGCTTCTGTTCCAGGTGGGTGTAGTATTCCCCGGGGATAAGAATATATTCCTCCCCTTCCGGGATACCTGATTTTTCTATTTCCGCCAGGGCTTTGCGGTACACCTCGGCACGGAACAGGAACCCCCGCTCCCGCACTGTCTTATAGATAAGTTTGCAATGCTCTTTGGTCAGTCCTGCGGCATGCACTGTGCCATGGAACGGATATGAGTCCAATTCTTCGCTGTCAAAGGCCATCTCATTCAGGAGGGCGAAGATAGCACTTTTGTAATTGCGGTTGTTGTTCTTGAATTTATCTGGCAGCTTTTTGATCTGATCCAGGAGGCAGAAGAAGTCCTCCTTCATGATCACTTTTCCGAGCCCTTTGCCCAGCCCTATGCCGGACTTCTCAAGGGCCACATCATAAAGAGTGCCCAACAGTGGAATCAGGACCGCATCCTTATCATCGGATGCCATCTTCTTCTTTATTTCCAGCCGTATTTTGGCCGCATCATACTTTTTGGGGATAATATACATTTCCCTTGAATTATACTATGGGCAATGGTATAATGCAAGGAGAGGCATAATATGGAAAGCACTATTTTTGGATTGACACTGGTTCAGTTCGTCTGTCTTGGCTTGTATGGTTTTTTCATGGGTTTCGAGCGCTCCGGCGTCAGGCTCATCAACATGCCTGTCATCCCTATCCTCATGCTTTTCATTGACCCGAAGACAGCTATGGGCTATATGCTCCCCATGGTGCTTATCTCCGACATCTTCTCCATCACCTACTATAAGCGCAGCGCCGACTGGCATATCCTGAAGCGCTCTTTCCCCGGGGCCATCTTCGGAATCCTGCTGGGAGCCTTCATCGGGAAGTATCTTTCAAAGCCGGCATTCATGTGCCTGGTGGGAACCATCGTCATCATAAGCCTGTGCTTCATCCTTTATAATGACCTGCAGAAAAAGCATGAGTTGAATCCCAAGGCCACCCTGTTCCTGGGTCTTTTCTTCGCATTCTGCACCGGCCTTTCATCCATGCTGGGAGCTTCCGGCGGCCCTGTGATCCTCTCCTTCCTGCTGCTCCTGCACCTGAGCAAGGAAAAGCTGATTGGAACCTCTGCCTACTTCTTCTTCATGGTCAATATCTGCAAGCTGCCCACCTACTTCTTTGCATGGCACAATATTTCATTTACTACAATACTGGCCGACATAACATTGATTCCTGTAATGGCACTGGGACTTATCCTGGGACTTCTTGTGGTGAAGCATTTCACTTCCAAGTCATTCCGGATATTCATCATTACAATGTCATTCCTCTCTGCTGTATGGCTGATCATCTCTGGAATACGACTGTTCCTGTAAGAGGCTGAATGCTTGAGCTGACCCTGACACAGACTATAATACTGGCACTCTACAGTTTCTCCATGGGGCTTGAGCGCTCCGGTATCCGCTCGGTGAACATGATCACGGTACCCACTGTGTTCGCTTCCCTGGGTCCTATGGCTGCCCTGGGTTACACACAGCCTATTGTGGTCATATCCAACTGCTTCTCGGTGGCCCGGTACTGGCGGGACACAGACTGGCACATCATACGCAGCACCTTTATTGCAATGGTGGCAGGCATCGGAGCTGGGTTTGCCATCGGTTCCAATATCTCGACCCATGCCTTCAAGATCACTGTGGGCTGCATTCTGATTACATGCCTGTGCTTCGCCATCTACAGCGACCTGCAGAAACGGCACCTTAAGAATAAGAGAGTTATTATAGTGCTGGGATGGCTTTTCGCCGCTCTGACCGGTTTGTCCTCTACCTTGGGAGCCTCCGGCGGTCCTGTGATCCTGGCCTATCTTCTTATGCTGAACATGCCCAAGGATAAGCTTATCGGCACATCAGCCTTCTTCTGCTTCCTGGTGGATATAGTAAAGCTGCCCCTCTACATTTTCCTGTGGCATAATATTACCACTGTAACTTTTGTCACTTCGCTCTTGATGAGCCCGCTCATCGTGCTGGGCTTTGTGCTGGGCCTCTTCTTAGTGAAGAAGTTCACCAACCAGTCCTACAGGGTGTTTATACTGGCAATATCGTTTGTGTCGGCAATACGGCTCTTCTTTTGACAACCCAAACTGCGATTATGTTTTGTTTTGGTTGACATTCGATACATAAAATGCTAAAATTAGTATATAAAGGATATACAAATGGCATCTGTTTCAACAAATATAAGATTGGATTCTGAACTGAAAAAGGAATCTGCTGAACTTCTAAAAGGGCTTGGACTTTCTCTTACTGATGCGGTCAGCATGTTTCTCCGCCAGGTGGTTCTGACCAAAGGATTACCTTTCGAAGTACGGTACCCTGAGCCTAGATATCTTCCTTCAAGAGCAGAGCTGGCATTAGAAGAAGCCCGCAGGATTTCCCACGATCCAAAGGTAAAAAGCTATACCGATATAGATGAACTCTTCAAGGACTTGGACGCATGATATATGCCATAAAATGGACTTCCACATTCAAGCGCAGTTATAAGCTTGCTAAAAAGCGGGGTCTGCCCATTGATGAGCTCAAGAAGATAGTTGATAAATTGAGGACAGGCACTCCCCTCCCCGCTAAATTTAAAGACCACGAATTATCAGGAAGATATGTGGGGTTGAGAGAGTGTCACATAAAACCAGATTGGCTTCTTCTCTACCTTAAAGAAGACGATATATTGACTTTAACTTTAGTAGACACAGGTTCCCACGCTGATTTATTTTAATTAATCCAGAGTGTGGACAACGCGTACGATATATGAGCCTTTCTTATCTCCAAAGCCACTTGGTCCACCATTATTTAAAGCAACACGGCTAATACATTCGACATCACTTGTACTTTGTGATGATGAACACATATAGCCATCTGTAGGCAATTTAGTGCCAGAACCTATCGCTTTTATACCTTCATTAATATAATGTTTGATATTATAAATTTCCCTAATTTCATTAAAACTGGGCAAAAACCAGCCACTGGTATACCCTGTGGCGGAATATGTTTTAGCATAACTGAATGCTGGATACTTGTTAGCTGCATCAGCTGCTCC
The DNA here is from genome assembly GCA_902787125.1 of uncultured Spirochaetaceae bacterium. GTDB lineage: Bacteria > Spirochaetota > Spirochaetia > CADAEX01 > CADAEX01 > CADAEX01. The sequence goes on along the minus strand of CADAEX010000127.1, from coordinate 581 downwards.
TGCCGCATCTGTAGCCTCAATGACTGCCCAGTTGTCCTCTCCTGCTGTCTTACTTGTGGCAAATTCGGTAGTATATCCAGTGGTAGCATCTGGTGCCCAGATTAGATTTGTTCCCTGATTCAGACCAACCATGTACACTTTGTCAGTAATTCCAACAGTACCAGTCTCGCCTTTATAAACAACAATACCGACAACATCGCCATCTTCTGCGTAAGATGCAGGATCATTTTTATAATTGTCAGCAGTACAAGTATTTTTATTCCCAAGCACTAAATCACCGACAGATACACCGCTTTGGTTCTCTGGGGTACTGGTGTATTTCGGTCCTACAATACCGGCCCTATCGGAAGAGCCACTGCCGTCACAGCTAAAGAAGCAAAGTACAAGGCACAGAGCCAGGAACATATAAAGATATCGATTAAATTTCATAAAAAATCCTTTTTTGAGCAGTTTATCTTTTTTCAGTCTATTCTCCTCCCCCGAAGATTGTCAAGGAAAATCCGCTCAATAAGGTGTGGACATAGATTTGTTGACCTAGGGCTCTTTCTATCTTAAGATAAAAATATGAAAAAGATAAACAT
>CADAEX010000126.1 GCA_902787125.1 uncultured Spirochaetaceae bacterium | reverse complement strand
ATAGATGAAGATTTCGGGCTTAACAGCATGCATGTCATACAGATACACGGCACATTTGAAAAAATCTATGCCCGTTCTGAAGCCCCTTACAGAGCACATCATGTGACTCTCAAAGAAATGCTTGATACTACACAAACTTCCTTTGAGTTCAGCAATATAAGCGGAACCCTTGTGGGAGTCTATTACCCAGACTATATGGATGGAATCAATGCGGCAGGATGGCATCTTCACTTCATAAGCGACGACAGGACAAAGGGCGGGCATGTATATGAGATTAAGATGTCCCATGGCAGTGTCCGGCTGGCAAAGAAAAACAGCATTGAGATCCAGCTGCCAAAGGACCCGGCCTTTGACACTTATTCGCTTAAGAATGCATCAAAAGACGAAATAAAGAAAGTAGAACAGGGATAAAAAAACCGGGGCTTGTGACCCCGGCTTTTGTTTACGCGTGTCTTTTTCAATTAAACATATGGAATAATGTTTCTGATGTTCTTCATCCGTTTTGCAAGGAGAAGGACAACAAATGGAGTAAGGGCGATAGGAACTACGTCTGCGATTCCGATCCACATTACACACCACATATACTCAAGTCCTGCGAAGTATGCCAGGGATGCGCTGGTAGCAAGAATCATGAGGATACCGAAGAATACGCTGAGGAAGAGGCTCTTCCAGATGAATGCGCCCTTGTTTGTATCGATAAGCTCCACCAGGTCAATCTTTCCATTCTTAAGATGGCAGAATGCCGGGAAGAATGCGGAAAGACCTACGGTGATACCGTCTGCAATCGGAGAATGCAGCGGAATGAAGTTTCCGGAAAGGAGTGCCCATACGATGGTTCCGATATAGCCTGCAAAGAAGCCTGAGACCGGTCCAAAGAGGTATCCGATAACCGGAATGATGAAAGCGAATGTCCTGAAGTGAACTGCTCCAGGAATAAGTGGAATTGGGCAGAGATATGCCCAGAGAACTCCAGTCAATACACCAAATACTACAAAGAAGATGATATTGACGAATGAGAATTTTTTAGCCATGTTTCCCTCCTGATCAATAATTTATATCTGCAATTTCGCTGAATATATTGATAAGCTTCTTGCACGCGTAATCAAAAAGCTTTTTCCCCTTCTCTACTGTGGCATAGGTCGGAGCACCGATGACTCCGCTCTTTGTCACATCGTTGGTCTTCCATCCCGCATTCACAGGTCCGAAGACTGTAACATACTTGCCTTCTCCCTTGAAGCAGTCGGCAGGATCCTCGTCCACAGCCTTGTCCATATAGACCAGATCAGGACGGGCTGCCAGCATAAGGCTGGTCTCAAGCTCGCAGGCATGGAATACACCGTACATACCGGACTCCTTAAGTCCCTTGAGACCATCAGCCCAGAAGTCGGTGAACCACCAGTCAAATACATATACCTGCAGGCCGAAATCAATGCGCAGATCCCTGCTTATAAGGTTTGCCATATCTGTGTTACCGCCGTGGCTGTTGAACAGAACCAGCTTCTTGAAGCCATGCTGTGCTATGCAGCCTGCGATATCGTAGATCATGGAATAATATGTCTTTGCCTTGAATGTGAGAGTGCCTGAGAAGCACATGTGCTCGTTGCTCTTTCCAATAAGGAACTGTGGAGCAAAGATAAGGTTGCCTTTCTCGAATTTCTCCCCTTCTATAATCTTGTCAATCAGAGTGGAGAGTATGATGGCATCAGTCCCCACTGGAAGATGTGCTCCATGCTGCTCTGTGGCAGAAAGGGGCAGAGCCACTATGCTCCTATCCTTATCCAGGGCCCCTAATTCATCCCTGGTAAGCTCTTCCCATCGTTTGATCATAAAACCTCCTCCTGCTCAGACTGGTACGTAGAACATAACCCTGAGCACTATAGTTATAGCGATAGCCACAATATTTGCGGCGATAAAGTAAACATCAAGACGGCTGGCCCTTATAGCCTTGTATGCAGTCCTCTTTACCGAGAAATCCAGCTTGTAGTAGTGCATTGCCAATGATATGGACTGCCCCTTGCTGATAACTCTGAACAGCAGCGGGAATGAGAACGTCACATAATTCTTCACCTTGGTGGCCCAGCCGCACTTGTCTATCTCCAGACCCCGTGAGCTCTGGGCATCCATGATAGCCTGCAGCTCCTTGATTGTGATAGGGATAATCTGGAAGATAAGGCCGATGGCAAATGCAACAGAATATGGAATATGCCATTTGCGCAGGCCCAGTATCATCTCGCTGAAATTGGTAGTCAGCAGCACTGTGTAGAAGGATGAGATCATAAGGAAGATACGCAGTGAATAGACTGCACCTTTGTAGAAATCATACCAGTCGAAGCAGAACACATGCTGCTGCCCCACCCAGCTGAATGTGGTCTGGAAGAAGATCGGGCCTCCCTCCACCTTTGGCGCCTGGAACAGTCCCAGACATAGCCACAGCAGGAAGATGAACAGAAGCAGTATCTTGAGCTTTGACAGCAGCACCAGGATATGTTCTCCGATATGACAGCTCTTCCAGATAACGATGAAGAACACTAAAAGGAATGCCAGTGCCACAAAAGATTTGATTACGCTGGTAAGGACAGCCATAACCACAAAGAAGGCGAACTTGGTCCTTGGATCCAACTTATGGAGGAAAGAGCTTGAGTCGACATACTTCAAGTAATCCATCACTCTGCCTCCTTCACTTTCAAAGCCTTGGCCTCTTCCACAAACTCTTCCACATTATAGCAGATACGGTCAAAGCCCAATGCCTTGGACATAACCACTGCAGGAGGCATGGAGATATGAATTGAATCAAATATATCGTCCCTGGTTGCCAGCTGCTCCCTGGTTCCCTGGAATATTTTCTTTCCATTGTTCAGGATTATGGCATCATCCACAGTGCGGAACACCATAGGAATCTCATGGCTTATGATTATGACAGTCTTTCCCTCTTCCTTAAGCATTTTTATAAGGGTCTCCAGCTCCTTCATGAGGAAGCCGTCCATACCCAGGGTAGGTTCGTCCAGAATGATGACATCAGCATTGGAGAACAGGACAGAAAGAATAGTCAGTGTATGCTTCTTGCCCATGGAAAGGTTCAATGGGAAGGTATCCTTATCTTCCAGCATATTGTACTTGGCAAGGACCTCATTTATCTTTTCCTTGGTGAAAGGGATACCCTGCATACGGGCACAGAATGTGAGCTCTGCCTCCACAGTCTCCTCAAAGAGCATATGCTCGGGATGCTGGAACACCAGTATTATATTATGGGAAATCTGGGCCACAGACTTATCAAGAAGGGATTGTCCCTTGTAACGTACATCTCCTGAAGTAGGCTTATAAAGGCCATTCAGATGCTTTACAAATGTGGTCTTACCGCTTCCGTTCTGTCCCAGAACCGCTATTATCTTCCCTTCCGGAATATTGGCATTAACATCCATAAGGGCATGGAAGTTGTCGCCGAAAACCTTCTCCAGGTTGTGGACTGATATTATGCTCTCCCCTGTCTCCTCATCCGGCACCTTGACCTTGGAAAAGAGCTTCGTGTCCATCATCATGGCCAGCTGATTAAGACCATCCTCAACAGTGTAGAACATCTTCAAGTCTGGGAAATAAGGGAGAAGCCCCCGGTAAATCTCAACTTCCTGAGGAATAATGACTCCCAGTCTCTGCTGCAGATCGAAGTCCTGGAAGAACTCCTCCTTGCTGCCGTCGAACACAACCTTGCCGTCCAGCATTCCTATTATATGGTCCACTATGCCGGCAGACCATACCAGGTTGTTGTCCACCAGTATCACAG
>CADAEX010000125.1 GCA_902787125.1 uncultured Spirochaetaceae bacterium | reverse complement strand
TCTGAAGCGCATCTCCAATGTAAGAGATGACTTCAAGATCATCATATCGTCGGCCACCATAAACACATCGGTGTTCTCCGAATATTTCGGGGGATGTCCTGTGGTCCACATCGACTCCAAGATGTATCCGGTGGGAGTTATCTACGACCCTGTTCCGGAAGATGCTAGGCCGGAGGAGCTTCTCCTCAAGGTGGGTGACATTGTTGAGCGGTGCATCGAAGAGGAGCGGGAGGGCGATATCCTCATATTCCTCTCCGGCGAGAAGATGATAAAGGACTGCATAACCATGCTGGATGCCAGCCCTGTACGGGATAAGCTTATGCTGCTGCCTCTGTATGGCAGGCTCTCCAAGGAGGAGCAGGAGCGGATCTTCATAGAGACACCGCCAGGAGCGGATCTTCATAGAGACACCGCCGGACAAGACCAAGGTGATAGTGGCAACCAACATTGCCGAGACCAGTGTGACCATCGACGGAATCACCACAGTCATAGACTCAGGACTTGCAAAGATAAACACATACAACACACGGACATTCACATCTTCCCTTCTGGAGGCCCCTATATCAAAGGCTTCCTGCAATCAGAGGAAAGGAAGGGCGGGACGGACCCAGGCAGGAACCTGCTACCGGCTCTACACCAAGCAGAGCTTCGAAAGCAGAGTCATGTTCACCAAGGAGGAGATCTACCGCACCGACCTGTCGGAGGTTATCCTGCGAATGGCAGAGCTGGGGATCACAGACTTCGAGTCCTTCGACTTCATATCTTCCCCGGAGAAGAACGGAATAAAGAGCGCCATCGAGACCCTTGTGATGCTTGATGCCCTTAATGACAACAACACACTTACAAAGATAGGAGAGATGATGGCGGCCTACCCTCTTCTGCCCCGTCTTTCCCGGATGCTGGTGGAAGCTATCCTCAAGTATCCCGACGTGATCGAGGAGACTATAATAGCTGTCACATTCCTCTCCACCAACAGCCCGTTCCTCCTGCCCCAGGGGATGGAGATGGAGGCAAGGAAGGCACATCACTCCTTCCGCAGCAAATATGGGGACTTCGTATCATACATAGATATTTACGATTCCTTTGTGAACGCCGAGAACAAGGAGGAGTTCTGCGACTCCAACTTCCTGGACCTGAAGGTGATGAACGAGATTGTGAGCATCAAGGAGCAGCTTGAGGATATTGTGGGCGAGCAGGGAATTCCTGTATCAGGGGGCGGCAGCGTGGAGAACTACCTTAGCGCTGTGGCCAAGGGTCTTATCCAGTTCGTATGTGTCCGCACCGGCAAGGGAGCCTACTCAAGCCTTACAGCCGAGCGGATCTTCATCCACCCTGGCTCTGTAATGTTCCACGAGAACCCTGACTTCATAGTAGCCGGCGAGATTGTCCGCACCAGCCGCATGTATGCCCACTCTGTATCGCCTCTCAACACCGAGATACTCAAGAGGATATCCCCGGAGCTGGCGGCAAAGCTCACCACCGCCATCCAGAAAGAGGCCAAGGGCAAGGAGAAGGCTGACAACGCATGGCAGGTCAAGATAGGCAACCAGTTCTTCGAGCTCAAGAAAGGCAAGGGAAACAAGAACAAGACTGCAATACTCCAGTGGGAGAACCTGGCCAAAGTCATCAAATCCGGCAACTTTGTGGTGGACCCGCAGTCCAAGGATCTCAAGTGCATTGTTGTATGGCGTGACATGGAGTTCCTGAGCAATGAGAAGCTGCGGGATGTGAAGCGGATGATCCCCTACATCAATCCGGAGCGGAAGTTCAAGGAGGAGCTGCCCTTCATGGGAAGCATAAGTGCCAACAAGCACTTCGACCAGCTGGCCGACTGCATGGATATCCTTCTTTATCTGTGCCCGAAGAAAAAGAACGGCAAGATATTGGGCTTCCTGACACTGCACACCGACGAGCGGGGCAACTACTGGGTCAAGGCGGATAGGAGCTTCGACAACTCTGTGCTCACCACACTGGGAAGCCTTGAGATGCTTATGGACCAGGTGCCAGACAAGGCAAGCCCAAAGAGCATAAAGAAGGTGAACTCCACCTACAGGTTCTTCAGCGAGATACTGAAGAAGTACTAAAAGACAGAAACTCCCAGAGATTTTGCCAGAGCCTTGAGCTTCTTGTCCGTGGTCAGAAGAGCGGCCCCGTTGTGCCGGGCAAGCACCAGATAGAACATATCATAGATGCTGTGTCCCAGCCTTATTCCCTCGTGCAGGGCCTCTATTGCCAGCTCGCTGGTGTCAGTGTATTCATCCACCATCTGCAGGAGATAAGCGAGAGTCTTCCTTGTATTCTCCTCATCCACCGCACCATTCCGTGCATATTTCCAAAGTACATTGGTCACCTCAGAGTCAAACAGAGTGGGTGCAATAACTTTCTCTGCGCCAGCAACCGCATTCATGAAGAGACTATATTTCGGCCCATGAAAAGCAATCTCAAAGGCAGCGCAGGTATCTAAAACATAAATCATCTCAGCCTGCCTCCCTTACCGTGCCCCTCCCTGTCCTGCCGCACCAGATCAGCCGGAGAAGGAAAATGGGAAGGAAGATGAAGCTCCAGAGCATCAAGATCATCCAGCACCCTGCGGCGCCTTGCACCGTTCTTGTCATCATCTGCGTTTAGTATGGAAGAAAGCAAGAAAATAACCTGCTGGGGAACTGTGCGGTTCTGCTCCTTGGCCACCCGGGCCAGAATCTGATATGTCTCCTGGGGAAAATCCCTGACCTGCAATAATGCCATGGCTGCTCCTTGTATGCAAAATGATATCAAGTTACATACAATAATAATTTAAAGCATTTTACGGCTGTTGTCAAATATCACCACTCGATATAGGGCACGCCCAGCTGCTCCTCAAGCCACAGCGCTATCTCGCCTGCCATGTTCTCCAACTTGGTATCCATGGCCAAAGTATACCACAGAAATAAAACATTGACATCTCTCACTATGACAATTATATTTACTATACAAGGAAACAAATATGCCAATCGACAAATCAAAATTAACAAAAGAAATGCTGGTGAAAGCAGCAAAGTGCAAGACCGCTGATGAACTGATTGCTCTGGCCAAGACCGAAGGCTTTGAGCTCACAAAAAATGAAGCTGTGGCTTATCTTGATGAACTCCAGAATGTGGAACTGGATGAAAAGGCCCTGGATAAGGTAGCTGGCGGTGGCTGTTATCCAGATTGTCCAAAAGATTATTGCTTTGAAAATTGATGCTTGACAGATAAGCAATTAAAGTCTCTTTTACTATTTATAACTGGTTATGTGTTATAAAGCCCCTTAATCGGGGCTTTTTTTATTATTCGCAGGTCCGAGTCCTACCCCTGCTAAACATACTCACTCCAGATTTTGGCGACTTTTCACTCCCGAATTTGGCGCTTTTTCAATCCACACTTTGGCAAAAGCCTCCCCTTTCCATATCATGACTTTCCCAGTATACTTTTAGCATGAAGACCATCCATGTAGTAGCAGCCATCATTATCAAGGACCACAAGCTCTTTGCCACCCAGCGGGGCTATGGCGAGTTCAAGGGTGGCTGGGAGTTCCCCGGTGGCAAGGTGGAGCCAAGAGAGACTCCCCAGGATGCCCTTAAGAGGGAGATCCGGGAAGAACTGGCTACCGAGATAGAGGTGGGCGACTACATCAGTACCATCGAATACGACTACCCCACTTTCTACCTCTCCATGGATTGCTATGCCTGCTCAATAATTTCCGGCAGGCTGGAACTTCTGGAGCATGAGAACGCAGCCTGGCTTACTAAAGAAACTTTACATACAGTCTCATGGCTACCCGCTGACTTAAGTATTCTAGATAAAGTGGAAAAATTGCTTTAATTACCTCCCTATCGCTTTATCAAACCTATCCAGCACATCCATCATATCAGGCATCATATAGTCACGGCACTCGGCCATCAGCTTCTTTGGCATGCCGTAGAAAGCCTCGGCAATACCGCCGGTGATGCAGGCCTGGGTGTCGGCATCGCCCCCCAAGGATACAGCAAGCCTTATGGCATCCTCGTAGTCCTTGCTGTCCAGGAATGCCACTATTGCTTCTGGCACTGTCCCCTGACATGTTTCGTCAAAATCGTAGTCAGGCCTTATCTGGTCGCAGGTGCGTTCCAGGTTGTAGTCGAACTCCTTCTGGATATAGTCCTTTATCTC
>CADAEX010000124.1 GCA_902787125.1 uncultured Spirochaetaceae bacterium | reverse complement strand
CCTTTCTCATATTTTTCATATTTTTCTTTTACTTTTTCTCTAAGCTGATTCTCTATCGCAGCAAAATCACCCCAAACATCCGGAACTTCAGTAAATTTCACCTCGAAAGCTGAAGCAGAACCTAGAACACACAGTGTCAGAAGAACTGCAATAATAACCTTTTTCATAATTCCTCCCTAAGAAACACTCATTAGTGCAATTTTACAAGAAGAATTATACACCTATTAAACTAAAAAAAAAAGTGGGAAAATAACAATTTGTTATTTTGTTTCTTCTTATGAATTTACATAGAAAAAAATGGAGTTGCTATTTTTCCTGTTCTGATATATCCTCAGACCATGGATTTTAACGCACTTATTTCAGAAACAGCCGGACAGCTGGAAGAAAGCATCAGGAACAAGTATCATGTGGAGATAAGCGACGAGCTGGGCTTCACAGGACGCAAGGGTGTCTATGATATTCTGGACAACCTCCTCTCCATCCTTTTCCCAGGCTGTTACTGCGATGACAAGATAAGGGAGACCGAGATGCTCTCTTTCCTCAATGAACGGCTCAGATATGTGAGCTATATGTTCATGCGGTTTCTCAAGGACTGCCTTAAATACAACTGCAACTTAAGCTGTGCCCAGAACAACTGCAGCTGCGAGAAGCGGGCCGAACAGGTCATGGAATCCCTTTTCAGGGCACTGCCAAAGATCAGAGCTACTCTGATTACTGACATAGAAGCTGCAAAGAAAGGTGACCCTGCCGCAGAGTCCCTTGACGAGATTGTGTTCAGCTATCCTTTTCTGGAGGCTATTGCCACCCATAGAATCGCCCATGCGCTGTACCAGGAGAATGTTCCTATAATTCCACGGATGATGAGCGAAAGGGCCCATTCCCGGACAGGAATCGACATCCATCCAGGTGCCACCATCGGCGAGAGTTTCTTCATCGACCACGGCACAGGTGTTGTAATCGGAGAGACCACCACTATAGGAAACCGGGTCAAGATATATCAGGGAGTGACCCTGGGAGCTCTTTCCCCCTTTGACAGCCAGGGAGCACCGCTGGTAGGAAAAAAGAGACATCCCGACATCCAGGATGATGTGATCATCTACGCAAATGCCACTATCCTGGGAGGAAACACTGTAATCGGAAAAGGCTCTATAATCGGCGGTAACACATGGATCACCAAGTCAGTGCCGCCAAACAGCATGATTTATAACACTAAAGATTGAAAAGCTGATTTATCTCGGCTTCTGAAAGGCTCCGGTACTGACCGGGGCCTATTTTTTTATCCAGCTCAAGGTTACCCATGGCAACACGTTCCAGAGCTGCCACTTCATTGCCCAGGGCTTCCATCATACGTTTGACCTGATGAAACTTTCCTTCTGATATAGTAAGCAGACATTCTGTACCACTGCTTCCACACCCCAGTTCCGGTGGCATTACGCCAAGCCATTCCAGCTTGGCAGGGGCAGTTACAAAAGCCGGAGATTTCTCGCAGGGAGGAAGATCAAGTCCTGCGTTGCACTTTCTGATGTATTCATACTGATCTGCCGGGGAGACCGGAATGCTCAGCCGGACATGATATGTCTTAGGAATATGGCTTTCGGGAATTGTAAGGGTGTGGACAAACATGCCGTCGTCGGAAAGAAGCAGGAGCCCCGAGGTATCCTTGTCCAGACGTCCCACAGCAGAAAGTCCGGGAGGAACATCGGTGCCCAGAAGCTGGAACACAGTGGTGCTCCTGTCGCTGACAGTGGAGCAGACAGTGCCCGAAGGTTTGTTCATCATAAGGTATGTAAAGCCGCTGCGGGGAAACATGTTCTTAATTTACAATTTTCCTTTTTTTTGATAAATATAGTTGTATGAAGAAATTGTGTTTTCTGTTACTAACATTGGCTTTATTCTGTGCCGCTGGATGTAAGAAAGAGACCAAGCCTGCCGAACCGGAACCAGAGCCAGTCATCCTTTGGAACTGCTTCACCTACCCCGATTACAATGCCCATATTTACCTTAAGCTGGAAAATGGAAAAGCAGAGGCAATCTGCTGCGGCTCTGCAAACATGATTGTGGGACGGATACACCTTTCCCACAGCTGCAACGAGGCACAGTTCGAGACTATAAAAAAGAAGCTTGCAGACAATGGGGCAAAGGAAGAAGAGCCTGTGGCAGAGCCTGTCGTAGATGGTTACCCCGATATGACCGGATATCTCTCTTTCTTCATGTCCAAGGATAAGCAGGAGGAAATATGGAAAAGTCTGGTGGAAGAATGAACAGAGGCTTTGCAGAGCAGACACACTTCATCGGAGTACTCTTGCCGGAAGATCTCACCCGGCGCCTTGAGGGCTACAGAAGATATATGGGCCAGCAGTATGGCTGCAGAAGCGGCCATGGCACCCCTATCCATGTGACACTGGTGCCACCCTTCCAGCTTCCTGCCCCAGGCACCACTGCCGATATTGCCGCCGCCCTGGCCCAGATGGTGACCGGGAAGAAGTGGCATTCATTCAATGCAAAGATAGAAGGCTTTGACGCCTTCGGAGACCGGACACTGTTTGCAAAAGTCATCCCTTCTGCAGTGTGGACTGCCTTCAGGGCGGCGGTCTGCAGCGCAGTGGCACTGGCCAGCCCCGGTGCTGTCAGAAAGGACACCCGTCCTTTCCAGCCACATGTGACTGTGGCTAACCGGGACATCCCTCCCGGTGCCAGCACCGAGGCGCTGGAATACTTGAATCAGCTGGAGCTCAAGGGCACCTTCTCTGTGGACAACATCACCATATTCGAGCGCAGGGATAAGCGTTGGGTGATCGGCCAGCAGACAGGGCTGTAAACCCTATTAAAATCACCAGACCAGAATACGCTCTTCCGGAGCAAGATACATATTGTCCCCCGGCTTTATATCATATGTTTCATAGAATTCATCAAACTGCTGCACTGTCACATTGGTGCGCTGGTAGAACTTAGGATGGGGGTCATTGTAATTCAGGAACTGCTCAAACTCAACAGGATAGATTCCACGCCAATTTGAGGCAAATGACTCAAAGAATTTTTTGTAGTCAAAACCAGGTATTGTCTTAGCAAGCCTGAGCATGGCCTTCATGCCTGCCATATCAGCAATAGCCTCCCCCTGCACAAGGGTGCCGTTGGAATTCATGCCCTCCCATACAGTGATATTGTCATAATAGGCAATAAGCTTTGCCGCCCGCTTCTTGAAAGCCCTGAAATCTTTCCTTTTCCACCAGTTCCTGAAGTTTCCGTCTTTATCGAACATGGCTCCTGTGGTATCGAAGGCATGGCTTATCTCGTGTCCTATAATAACTCCTACCCCACCCATAAGTGCTTCCTGGGACATCCCCTCATAGTAGAATGGACTTCCCATCAGACCCGGGATTATATTGATGGAGTTCTCGGCTTGATAATAGAATGCATTTGCTATAAGAAGCTCCTCGTTCAGCCACAGAGTCCTGTCAACTTTCCCGTTTGTATGAGCCAGGTCCAACTTTCTATCGTAGTCAACAATTGCTTTCACACACTCTATCAGCGGAAGACCTTTAAGCTCAAGAGCACTGTAATCAATCCACTTATCTGGATAGACCGCATGGATCCTGATATTGTCAAGCTTTTCCAGAGCCTTCTCTTTTGTCTTTTCAGAAAGCCACTCTTCCTCGGCAAGCATATTGCGGTAGATGGTGACAGTATCCTCGCATATTTTTGTAATCCGTTTTTTAAGATCCGAAAGATTATTGCGTTCCAAGTATGCCTTGTTAAGCGGTGTACTGAGCATACTTCGCACAATTTGCACCGCCATTTTCTTATCTTCAACTTTC
>CADAEX010000123.1 GCA_902787125.1 uncultured Spirochaetaceae bacterium | reverse complement strand
TGCCCGCGGGTTTGCCTCAATAACATATACCTTGCCATCCTCGATAGCGTACTGCATATTCATAAGTCCGCACACATGGAGGGACTCTGCAATCTTCTTTGTGTAATTCTTGATAGTGTCCAGATGCTCCTGGTCGATGGATACAGGAGGGATAACACAAGCGCTGTCGCCTGAATGGATACCGGCAAGCTCAACATGCTCCATCACCGCAGGGATATAGACATGCTCGCCATCTGCAAGGGCATCGGCCTCGCACTCAAGGGCATTCTTGAGGAATCTGTCTATAAGGAGCGGCCTGTCCGGTGTGACACCTACTGCCTTCTCCACATACTCTTTGAGGGTAGCCTCGTCATAAATAACTTCCATACCACGTCCGCCAAGTACAAAGGAAGGTCTGATCATAATCGGGTAACCGATGCTTTCTGCAATCTTCCTTGCCTCTTCGAAGTCAACAGCCATACCGCTCTCTGGCATTGGAATCTGGAGGTTGTCCATCATCTTCCGGAACAGGTCACGGTCCTCGGCGATATCGATGGAGTCGATGGAAGTTCCAAGAATGTTCACTCCGCTCTCCTGAAGCTCCCGTGCAATGTTGAGAGGTGTCTGTCCGCCGAACTGGACGATGATTCCGTAAGGTTTCTCCTTCTCGTAAATCTGGAGCACATCCTCGGCAGTGACAGGCTCGAAGTAGAGCTTGTCCGATGTGTCGTAGTCGGTGGATACAGTCTCCGGGTTGCAGTTTACGATTATGGTCTCGTAGCCCATCTCCTTAAGCTGCATTGCGGCATGGCAGCAGCAGTAGTCGAACTCTATTCCCTGTCCGATTCTGTTAGGGCCGCCACCCAGGATCATGATCTTCTTCTTGTTGTCTGATGCCTTGGAAGTGTCCGGGGCATTGTATGTTGAATAGTAGTAGCTTGCGTTCTTCACTCCGCTTACAGGGACTGCAAGCCATGCTTCTTTAATTCCAAGCTCGTTCCTCTTCCTGCGGATATCCTTCTCGCTGATCTTGAGAATCTTTGCCAGGTACTTGTCGGAGAAGCCGTCCTTCTTTGCCTTGATAAGCATGTCATCAGCTGGAACACGTCCAGGATTCTTGAGAAGCTCCTCCTCAAAGTCAACCAGCTCCTTCATCTGCTGGAGGAAGTACTCTTTGACATAGGTGATCTCGTGGAGCTTCTGGATGGAGACGCCCTTGCGGATAGCCTCGTACAGCTGGAAGTAGCGCTCGCTGGATGCAACCTTGAGCATGTCACACAGCTCCTCGGCGCTCTTTTTATTGAAATCTTTCGCAAAGCCCAGTCCGGCTCTTCCGTTCTCAAGACCCCTGATAGCCTTCTGGAAGGTCTCCTTGAAGGTCTTGCCTATAGCCATGACCTCACCCACTGCCTTCATTGATGTGCCCAGGGAATCCTCTACACCGCGGAATTTCTCGAATGCCCACCGGGCGAACTTAAGCACTACATAGTCACCGTCCGGTGCTCCGCCTGGGGTATATTTATCCAGGGTGCCATCCCGCCAGTATGGAATCTCATCCAGTGTAAGACCAGCTGCCAGCTTGGCAGAGATAAGGGCGATAGGGAATCCTGTGGCCTTTGATGCCAGTGCTGATGACCTTGATGTCCTAGGGTTGATCTCGATGATGACTACACGGCCTGTCTTGGGGTTATGGGCAAACTGCACGTTGGTGCCGCCGATTACGCCGATTTTCTCAACAATCCTGAAAGCCATATCCTGAAGCTTTTTTTCAAGCTCCTTGTCTATTGTAAGGAAAGGTGCGGAACAGAAGGAGTCTCCTGTATGTACACCCACTGCATCGATGTTCTCGATGAAGCAGATGGCAACCATCTGGTTCTTGGAGTCCCGGACCACCTCCACCTCCAGCTCTTCCCAGCCGAGGATAGACTCCTCGATAAGGCACTGGTGTGTCAAGGAAAGCTCAAGGCCGTTCCGTGTGATAGTCTGAAGTTCCTCCACGTTGTAGCAGAAACCGCCCCCCTGACCGCCCATGGTGTATGCAGGACGCACTACTACAGGGAAGCCGATTTCGTTGGCGATAGCCTCAGCCTCGGCAACTGTGTGGCAGATTCCGGAGCGGGGAGTCTCGATTCCAAGCCCCTTCATGGTCTCTTTGAAGATCTCCCGGTCCTCGCCCCGTTCAATAGCGTCCAGGTTTACACCGATTACTTTCACGCCGTACTTGTCCAGCACTCCTGCCTTGCTGAGCTCGCAGGCCAGGTTAAGTCCGGTCTGGCCGCCCAAGTTAGGCAGCAGGGCATCGGGCCGCTCCTTGTCTATGATCTGGGCAAGCCGTTCAACATTCAGCGGCTCGATATAGGTTGCATCGGCCATGACCGGGTCGGTCATGATAGTTGCCGGGTTTGAGTTCACCAGTACGATTTTATATCCCTGTTCTCTCAAGGCTTTGCAGGCCTGGGTACCAGAATAGTCAAACTCGCATGCCTGGCCGATGACAATCGGACCAGATCCGATGATAAGTACTTTTTCAATATCGTTCCGCTTCATATATTTGGGCTCCTTTTCCCAAAGAATTATCTTTCTAACACCAGGCCGCACATCATAAGGATGGCGCTTTCCAAAGCCTCATCCTTGAATATGTAGGCCGGGTTATGCAGTGACGGGCTATCCTCTCCCATCCCCAGATGAAAGTAGAGGCTCCTTACCTTGCGTGTGATAAAGCCGAAGTCGTCGCCGCACATGGAGCATACTCCATCTCCGTTCCATTTATCCTTGCCCAGATACTTGGATGCCACTGAGGCAGCCTGCTGGAAAAGATCTTTATCGTTATCCACCGACACATAGTCGGGCTTTGGTGTTGCTATATTATACCGGGCACCTATGGAAAGGATCTGCCTGTCCAGAGATTCCCTCATTGCTTTCTTGATCTTGCTGCCTGTCTCATCGCTCAGGTAGCGGGATGTCCCCTTCAGGACAACCTTCTCGGGGAACACATTGAAAGTGCTGCCACCTATTGCAGAGCATACTGATATAACAGCAGGGTTCTCAGGAGTGTTAAGCTCTTTTGCGCACTGCTTCATATCCAGGATAAAGCGGGATGCAGCCTCCACCAGGTCCACTGCCTTCTCGGGCATTGCACCGTGGCCACCTCCTCCGTTTATAGTTATCTCAAAGTCATCGGTGTTGGCCATGATAGGGCCTGTGCAGCACTCCACAGTGCCAAAGGGAATACCGGGCCATCCATGGAAAGAATAGGCCTCATCAGGCTTTGGCTCCTGTTCCAGATAGCCAGCCTCCACCAGGGATTTTGCACCGGCGTCGCTCTCCTCTGCAGGCTGGAAAAGGAACTTTACAGTCCCCTTTATCTGTTCCTTCATCTTGGAAAGGACAGCAGCTGCACCTAATACAGTAGCCATGTGGCCGTCGTGGCCGCAGGCGTGGGAAAAACCGGGATGCACAGATGCATAAGGCAGCCCGGTGCCCTCCTCTATCGGGAGTGCATCGATATCAGACCGCAAAAGTATTACAGGACCCGGGTTTTCCCCCACGAGCAGGGCTGTCACATCTGTTCCCAGCGTGGTGGGAAGAAACTGCAGCCCCAGCTGTTCCAGATATTCACGGATTTTGGCAGAGGTCTTGTACTCCTTGAATGCAATCTCCGGGATCTGATGCAGCTGATGCTTCAGTTCCCTGATATCCGGGAGAACAGTTCGGATTTTCTCTTTAAGTACACTCACCTCTGCCATAAATCTGTTATTTTCCTAATCCTAAATCAAAGGCTTTAAGGTTCTTTGCCACAGTGTCGGCACCCTTTGCTGCAAAGAGCTCGCTGATTGCAGCCTTAAGCTCTGCCTTCACAGGAAGAACTGATGCTGCCGCACCGATAACAACCATGTTCACTGCCCTTGCGTTTCCAGCCTCCTTGGCCAGAGCCACAGACTCAACAAGCCGGGAACCCTTGAATGCATTCACCTTGTCGTAAATACCCTGGATCTCCGGGTAGTTCGGAATGTTGATGAAAGGTTCTTTGGCAGTGATGATGACACCATCCGGAGCCAGGAACTCTGAATAGCGGAGCACTTCCATAGGCTCCATGCCAAGGATCAGGTTTGCAGTACCCTTGCGGACCAGGTCGCTGGAGATATTGCTGTCAGAAAGCCTTAAGTGGGACATTACTGCTCCACCCCGCTGGGACATTCCGTGAACCTCGGACTGACGCACCTGAAGGCCATCCTTCATGGCACCCTTGGCTATGATTGCAGCCAGGGAAAGTACACCCTGTCCGCCTACACCTGCAAGAATAATATCGTATTTCATTTCTTCAGAGCCTCCCTCTTGATGCGCCGCT
>CADAEX010000122.1 GCA_902787125.1 uncultured Spirochaetaceae bacterium | reverse complement strand
CATAAAGGAACTGCATAAAATCCTCTACGGTGATGACGTATTCCAGAATCTTGCCATATCACGGGCCAACCTGCGGCTCCAGACCGAGGACCGGCTCCGTGGTTGCATAAACTCCCTGCGCCAGGTGCTGCTTCTTTCCGAGAGCAACCCGAAGTACATCGCCAATGGAGTGCGGCATACCCAGGGGCTTTACAATGCTATCTTCCGTTCCATCCTGCGCCTTGTGGGAGAGGAAAAAATTGCATACACCTATGTGGAGAACCTTAAGGCTGCATCAGAATACATCGATTTCAATCCTCAGCCTTTCAAGGATATCTGCCGGATTGAAAAGGACACCCCTATAGAGAGTGTGGTGGTGGATCTGATTCTGGCCCTTGTGAATATTGTGGACTTTGTGGATAAGCTGAACATAAAATGAGAAAACTCTTCTTCCTTCTTTTAATCTTCCTCACCTTAAGCCTTTTTGCCGATGATGTTCCAGGCTACTCAGGGTACGTTAATGACCATGCAGGGGTAATAACCTTGAATGACAAGAAAAAAAAAAAAAAAGTTGCAAAGGAAGTGGAGGATAAGACCGGTGCCCAGATTGCGGTACTCACAGTAAAATCTATGGCTCCCTATGCCTCTATCGACGAATTCGGAATGGCAGTGGCAGAGAAATGGAAAGTGGGCGAGAAAGGCAAGGACACCGGAATAATCATAATACTGGCCATGGATGAGCGTAAGGTGCGCATCGAAGTGGGATACGGCCTTGAGGGAATCTTCAACGATGCCAGGGTTGGCAGGATTCTGGACAACAACATAATCCCATATTTCCGTGGAGGAGACTTCAGCGCAGGACTCCGCCGGGGAATGTTCAAGATTGCAGATACTATCGGCACAGAGATGGATGTGGAGCTGGATGAGCGGGCAAAGATGCAGGACAACAACTTCACTGAACGGCTCTGCATGCTCATTTTCTTTATAATTTTTGTTTCAATTTTTTTAATGATGATACGCCGGATGAAAAATGCAAAGCGCACCGGCCGCAGATACTATGGAAGCTCTTTCGGAGCAATGTACCCTGGCTATGGCCATGGACGGGGCAGCTTCGGAGGATTCTCCTCAAGAGGATGCGGCGGTTTCGGTGGAGGCTTTGGAGGCTTCGGCGGCGGTGGATTCGGAGGCGGCGGTGCTTCCAGAGGTTTTTGATTAAGGAGATTTTATGAAGAATAAAGGTTTGATGATAGTTTTAATTGTAGTGGCAGTTATAGCCATCATCTTCGGATGGTATATAAGCACCCGGAACAGTTTAGTGACTCTGGACGAGCAGACCAGCGCCGCATGGTCAGAGATCGACAATCAGCTCCAGCGCCGTTCTGACCTTATCCCTAACCTGGTGAATACAGTAAAGGGATATGCAAAACATGAGAGTGATGTATTCAACAATGTGGCAGAGGCACGTTCCAAGCTGGCTGGAGCTGCTACTGTAGAAGAGAAGGCTGATGGCTACAACCAGATGCAGAGCGCGCTGGGGCGGCTTCTGGCTATTGCAGAGAACTATCCGGAACTGAAGAGCAACACTAATTTCCAAGCTCTGCAGGATGAGCTGGCCGGCACCGAGAACCGCATCTCTGTAGCCCGGAAGCGGTACAATGATTCTGTACGGACATTCAACACCAAGATAAAGGTGTTCCCTTCCTCTATTGTAGCCGGCAACATGGGATTTGAGAAAAAATCATATTTCGAGATTGCAGATTCAGCCCGGGCTGTACCTCAGGTTCAGTTTTAAGCCTTAAGACTCCAGGATACTGTTTTTCCTGCATAAAGGGGCACTATTCCGTCGATGACCGCCGGGATGGTGCTCTCTTTATGTACCAGTGTGATATTACTCTCTGCCGGCTTAAGACCGTAGAAGGCAGGCCCATATACAGACATAAAGTTTTCCAGTTTATCAAGCTGACCATACTCTTCGAAAAGCTGCACCATAAGGGGTACAGCAACAGATGATGAATAGATTCCGCCGCCGGCAGAACCAGATTCTTTCTTTGTCTTCAGATGCGGCGCGCTGTCAGATCCGAAGAAGAACTTTTTATCACCGGAGAATGCGGCTTTCTGCAGAGCATCCCGGTCCTTAGGGCCTTTCACCACCGGTTTGCAGAAGGTATGGGGATTCATGTTCGCCCCAATCACATCATCAAGTGTAAGGAGCAGATGATGGGCTGTGATAGTGCCTGCCACTTTATCAGAGAGACCTGCAACAAAATCTATGGAGCGGCGGTCCGATATATGCTCGAACACCATGCGTAAATCAGGATATGCTTTGGCGATGGCGGCAAACTCCTGGTGGTACTCGTACTCCCGCTCCAGGCAGAAGGAGTCGGGCTTCTCGCAGTGTATGGAGAGTACCAGGCCCAGGTCGCTCATAGCCCCCAGCGCTTCCTTTATCTCGTGCCAAGATTTCACCCCATCCTCTGAATTGGTGGTGACTCCTGCAGGATAAAGCTTTCCTAAGACAGCACCTGCGTGAGCAATGGCTTTGACTGCATCAGCACTCATCCCCGGGTAAAGCTTGAAGCTCATTATGAGCTTGAAATCTGGAGCAAGGGAAAGAATCTCATCCCGGTAAGCAATCAGCCGTTCTGGAGTGTTTATGGCTGGAACAGTGTTGGGCATCACCACTCCCTGGGCAAACCAGGTGGCCGCATCCCGTACTGTGGTCTTGAGCATATCGCCCTGCCGCAGGTGCAGGTGCATGTCGGACGGCTTACGGATAGTAATCTCTTTTTCCATTTTCTTTCCCTTTTCTTTACTATAAGTTTAAAGTATAATATTTGCAAGGAGAGAATCATGGCCGGTAAAACTGTTCTTGTCGTCCTTCCTGTGGAGGAACGGCACAAAAAGCTTTTGGAATCATCATATCCTGAGGGAAAGTTCATCTATTGCCAAAAGAATTATCAGGAATATCTCAAGGAGGCCCAGATCCTTATCGGGAACATCCCTTCCAGAGAGATACAGCTGGGGAAAAAGCTTGAGTTCATCCAGACCAACAACGCAGGGGTGGAGGAGTACACTGTCCCTGGAGTCATCCCCGAGAACGTGAAGTTCTGCTGTGCATCAGGCTGCTACGGCCTTGCCATCTCAGAGTATATGCTGGGCTGTGTCCTCTCTCTCATCAAGCATCTGAATGTATACCGTATCAACCAGCTGAACCACCAATGGAAAGATGCAGGTCATGTCACCTCGATTTACGGAAGCAGGACTCTGGTCATCGGTCTAGGAGATATCGGATCCGAGTTCGGCCATAAGATGCACCTCTTGGGAAGCAAGGTTACAGGAATCCGCCGCCATACTGCAGACAAGCCCGACTGGCTTGAGGCAATATATCCTCTTGAGAAACTGGACGATATTATCGGTGACTTCGATATTGTGGCCCTCTCGATTCCAAACACAAAAGCAACTGCCCATCTTATTGATATGAACCGGCTTAAGAAGATGAAGAAAAGCGCAATCCTTATCAATGTGGGGCGGGGAAAGGCGATTGTGACTGATGATCTGTGCAAAGCCCTGAACGAAGGTATTATCGCAGGTGCCGCTGTTGATGTCACCGACCCCGAGCCGCTGCCACCGGAGAACCCCCTTTGGGATGCCCCTAATATGATCATCACACCACATACTTCAGGACAGTACCATCTGCCCGAAACCTTTGAGCGGATAGTGCGTCTTGCCGCAGAGAACCTCAGGGCATATACCACCGGCCAGCCATTGAAGAGCCTGGTGGATTTCAAGGCAGGATACAGATCTTTTGATGCGAGGAAAAACTGAAAATGAGTGCAACACGGGTGGCAAATTCTGAGACTACTATCTTTACTGTTGTGAACACACTTGCGGCCCAGTACAATGCAGTGGGTCTGAGCCAGGGGGCGCCGGATTTCGACACTCCCAGGTGGGTTCTGAATA
>CADAEX010000121.1 GCA_902787125.1 uncultured Spirochaetaceae bacterium | reverse complement strand
TCCACTTATCATGGGAGTGGGGGATGGCGAGATGTTCCTGGCTTCCGATGCTTCTGCCATCATCAGCTATACCAAGCAGGTCATCTATCTCCAGGACGGGGAGGTTGTCACAATAACACCGGACAGCTTCCAGACCATGGACCTGGACGAGAATATCATCAACAAGGATATCGATATCATCGAGTGGAAGGCTGAATCCTTCGAGAAAGGCGGCTACGACCACTATATGCTCAAGGAGATCTATGAGCAGAGCGAATCCATAGTGCGGGGTATGAAGGGAAGGCTGGACAGAGCCCATGCCACAGGACACCTTGGCGGCCTCAACATGACCACGGAAGAGCTCCTCAAGGTGGAGCGTGTCGTAATAATTGCCGCAGGAACATCCTATCATGCAGGTCTGGTTGCGGCATATCTGTTGGAGAGCATGGCCGGAATCCCCGCTCATGCCGAGATTGCTTCCGAGCTCCGCTACAGGAATCCGATCATAGAGAAGAATACACTTTACTTCGCCATCTCCCAGTCCGGTGAGGAGACCATGGATACTCTCTATGCCATGAGGGAGCTCCAGAGGAAGGGTGCAAGAGTTCTTGGAATCTGCAACGTGGTAGGATCTACAATTGCCCGTGAATCCAATGGCGGTGTATATATCCACTCTGGCCCGGAGATTGCAGTTGCATCCACCAAGGCTTTCACATCCCAGATGACAGCTATGTACATCTTTACCCTTATCATGGCACGGCTCAGGAACATGTCCTTCGAGGACGGCCTTGAGTTCATAGACGAGATGGAAGCTGTACCTGAGAAGCTGAAGATTATTTTCAAGTCAGCCCCTAAGATTGAGGCAATAGCCAAGAAATACTGCCATACCGAGAGCTTCCTGTTCCTGGGCCGGGGTATCAACTATCCTGTTGCCATGGAGGGTGCACTGAAGCTCAAGGAGATCTCTTATATCCATGCAGAGGGCTTCAGCGCGGCAGAGATCAAGCACGGACCTATAGCTCTTATCAACGAGAAGACACCATCCTTGTTCCTTGTCACCGACGACCGGCTTCACGATAAAATTATCTCCAACATGAAGGAAGTTAAGTCCAGGGGCGGCAAGATCATTGCTGTTGCTGCAGAAGGAGACAAAGATGTGTACGGTATTGCTGATGATGTTATTGAAGTGCCTAAGACAGTGGAGTACATCTACCCGTTCCTGATGAGCATTCCTCTGCAGCTTCTGGCTTACTACTCAGCCCTGGAACTGGGCCGGGATGTGGACCAGCCCAAGAACCTGGCAAAGAGCGTTACAGTAGAGTAGAAAGTAATTTATTTTTTCTATTGAAAAAATAACCCCTCCTGTTATACAATTAAAGAAAATCACGGAGGGGAAATTAATGAAAGATTTCAAGGGCGAACCTATCAGGGACGCTAAGCTCCTGGGCACTGGAAGCATGTTGCTCATGGGTCTTCAGC
The DNA here is from genome assembly GCA_902787125.1 of uncultured Spirochaetaceae bacterium. GTDB lineage: Bacteria > Spirochaetota > Spirochaetia > CADAEX01 > CADAEX01 > CADAEX01. Next base: position 3,015 of record CADAEX010000121.1, on the reverse strand, counting down.
ACATGGTTGCTATGTTTGGTGCCACAGTTCTGGTACCTATTCTTGTGGGCGGTTTTTTCAAGGATGCTACCGGTGAGCCTATCACCCAGGGTATGACTGTTGCAGTCACTCTGTTCTGTGCCGGTTTCGGAACTCTCGTATTCCATGTGTGCTCAAAGTTCAAGGTGCCCGCTTTCCTCGGCTCCTCCTTCGCTTTCCTGGGCGGCTTCTACACAGTTGCAAACCTTAATGCCGGCATCTACGCCGGAATGGGTGCCAACGAGAAGGCTGCATACGCCTGCGGCGGTGTAGTTATAGCTGGTCTTGCATACTTTATCCTTGCTCTCATCATCAAGCTGGTGGGAATGAAGAAGGTTATGCGGTTCCTTCCTCCTGTAGTGACAGGCCCGATCATCATCTGCATCGGACTCTCTCTGGCCGGTTCTGCAATCGGCAATGCCTCCACCAACTGGTTCCTGGCTATCATAGCTCTGGCAACAATCGTTGTATTCAACGTATGGGGCAAGGGACTGTTCCGGATCATCCCTATCCTTATGGGTATAGCAGTTTCCTATGTAATAGCCCTTATAATGCACATGGCCGGCATAACCAACCCGGACGGTTCTGCAATCTTCAACTTCGCTGCAATCGGCGAGTCATCATGGGTGGGAATTCCTGCATTCAAATTCTGTAAGTTCGATATCACTGCTGTTCTGGTGATGGCTCCTATCGCCATCGCTTCCATGATGGAGCATATCGGTGATATGTCTGCTATCTCTGCTACAACAAGCACCAACTTCCTGGCAGATCCTGGTCTGCACCGCACTCTTATGGGCGACGGTCTTGCAACCGCACTTGCCGGTCTGGTAGGCGGTCCTTCCAACACTACATACGGCGAGAACACCGGAGTTCTGGAGCTTTCCAGAGTATTTGACCCTAAGGTTGTACGGCTGGCTGCATTCTATGCAATCATCCTCTCCTTCATCCCTAAGTTCTCTGCCATCATCTCCACTATGCCTACAGCTATCATCGGCGGTATCTCCTTCATGCTCTATGGTATGATCTCTGCCATCGGTGTGCGGAACATTGTTGAGAACAGAGTAGACCTGACCAAGTCCAGAAACCTGATCATCGCAGGTGTAATCTTTGTATGCGGCCTGGGATTCTCAAGCGGACTCACATTCAAGATCGGAAGCACCTCCATCACACTGACTGCACTGGCTATTGCTGCTATTGCAGGTATCGTGCTTAACGCAATTCTTCCTGGAAACGACTACGAGTTCGGAAAGAATGTTGCAGGCGACAAGAGCCGCGGTATCTTCCTTTCTTAATGGAGAGCAACATGAACTACAACAACGAGAAGAACATCACTGTATTCACACATCCTCTTATACAGCACAAGATTTCTCTGCTTCGGGATAAACGGACCGGAACAAACGAGTTCCGCAAGCTGGTTGAGGAGATTGCCATGCTTGAGGGCTACGAGGCTCTTTCTGACCTTCCTCTGGAAGATGTGGAGATTGAGACTCCTATAGAGAAGTGCAAGACTCCGTTCATTGCTGGCCGTAAGCTGGCTATAGTGCCTGTGCTCCGTGCAGGTCTGGGTATGGTGCCTGGTATCCTGGCCCTTACTCCTACTGCAAAGGTTGGTCATATCGGTCTATACCGGGACGAGGTTACACACAAGCCTGTGGAGTATTACTGCAAGCTTCCTAAGCCGATCTCCGAGCGGACTATCTTTGTCCTTGACCCGATGCTGGCAACAGGCGGTTCTGCCGCAGATGCCATATCACAGATCAAAGCCCATGGCGGTGTGAAGATTAAATTCATGTGCATCATTGCTGCTCCGGAGGGTATAAAAGTCCTCCACGAGGCACATCCTGATGTGCAGATCTATATCGGTCACGTGGACCGGCAGCTTAATAAGGATGCCTACATCTGTCCAGGCTTGGGTGATGCAGGCGACCGTATATTCGGTACTAAGTGATTCAAGCCTCTTCGAGGCGTTCGGTTTTTTTCCTTTCCAGGCGGTTGAGTATCTTCTTCCTCAGTCTTATGGACTGGGGAGTGATCTCAACCAGTTCATCATCCCTGATTGTATTTATAGCTCTCTCTATAGTCATTGGCAGCACCGGTGTCAGTATTACGTTTGTATCCTTGCCGGAAGCCCGCATGTTGGAAAGCTGCTTTGTCTTGGTAGGGTTAAGATAAAGGTCGAAGTCCCGGTTGTGCTCTCCTACAACCATTCCCTCGTAAACCGGATCCCCAGGTACTATGTACATCTTGCCCCTGGGCTCCAGGTTGAATATGCCGTATGCCACTGCCTCGCCGCTCCGGTCGGCCACCAGAGATCCGGTGAGCCGGGTGGGGATATCCCCCTTGTATTCTCCGTAGCCGGTGAAGTAGGCATTCATTATTCCTGTTCCCTTGGTATCGGTGAGGAACTTGTCTCTGTAGCCTATGAGGGCACGGGATGGTATGTCGAACTCCATTATTATGTGGTCGCCTGTTGAGTTTGCATAGTTTGTAAGGAGTCCCTTGCGCATCAGGAGGGTCTCGGAGATTATGCCGGCATAGTCCTTGTGGACGCTTATGACAACATGCTCCATAGGCTCTGTCTTGTTGCCGTTTTCGTCTGTCTTGAATATTACCTTGGCCCGTCCTACGCAGAATTCATATCCTTCCCGGCGGAGCATCTCTATAAGGATTGCCATCTGGAATTCGCCTCTGCCCTTGACTATGTAGCCGCCCTCGCCGTCTGTGGCCTCCACCACCTGGAGAGCAACGTTCCGCAGTGTCTCTTTCTTGAGCCGCTCGAATATCTTGCTGCCCTGGACATACTTGCCCTCTCTTCCGGAAAGGGGAGAGTTGTTGGGCAGAAAGCGCATGGATACGGTAGGCTCGTCCACTTCGATTCTGGGCAGGGCGGCAGGCTCAAGGGCAGAGCAGATTGTGTCGCCTATGAAAACGTTGCTTACGCCGGAAAGGATTGCGATATCTCCTGCCGGCACCGACTCCACAGTCTGGAGACTTGTG
>CADAEX010000120.1 GCA_902787125.1 uncultured Spirochaetaceae bacterium | reverse complement strand
GGCTGGTGCAGGAACAGGTCTGCCTTACTGCTCTCCCTTGCGGTGGAGTTCTCCTGGGCAATGAAGATTATGGCAGGCTTCTCGTAGTCCCGGCGGCTTGAGATGGTGTCGTACAGGTTCTCAACAGTAAGATCCTGGAATGATTCGCTCAATATGATTATCTCCGGTTTCTCTGCCATCAGGAGCTGCCCTGCGTCAAAGCTGGTGGCTGCGGAAATGAAGGAATATCCCGGCAGGGAGTCGGCAAGGCTCTCCCGCAGCTCTTTTATTGCAACCCGGTCCGGGTCGATGATAAGTATTTTCTTCTCGTTGACAAAGCCGTCGTTAAGGCTCTCAAGCACTTCGGCAGGCACCTTCATGCCCCGCTCCTTGAGAAAGTCCACCAGATGCTCCGCATAGACACGGTACTGTCCGCCGGGGGTGGTAAAGGCCTTGAGGGAACCGTTCTTTATCCAGTTTATGGCAGTCTGGTTCACCACTCCGCAGATATTGGCCACTTCAAGGGCAGAATAAATCTTAATTCTCTTCCGTTTCTTTTCCATCCATGACCTCCTTTGTTATAAGCCTTATGACAGAGAGGGAATACCCTTTCTGCATCATGGCAGCCTTGATTTTATCCGGTGTGCTGTTCTTCTTCCGGGCCGCCTTGGCATAAACTTTCCTGGCACCTTCCAGAAGAGTCTCCTCGTCCAGAAGCTCAGCCACAGCCTCCTCCGCATCGCCGGAGGAAACCCCCTTTGCCCTCAGTCCCGATATCAGCACGCTCTTTCCTGCAGGATTCCTTTTCAGGCGGGAACGGACCCACAGCTGGGCAAAGCGCCTGTCATCAAGATAGTTCTTTTCTTTAAGCTGTGCAAGGACAGCCTCCACCACAGCCGGCTCAAAACCCCGCTGGCGCAGCTTGGTGCGGAGCATGAACGCAGAGTGCTCTGCCAGATCCAGAAGTGATAAAGCCTTGGACCGGCACAGGATAAGCCTGTGGCCCCTCTCCAGCTGCTCCACAACTTCGCCAGTAATCTCATCCCCCTTGCTGAAAGGGAAGGAAAGATAATCGGCATCAGAAATAAAAAAAGAGGCACCAGTCGAGATTGACACCTCGGTGAATGCCTCCTTTGTCTGAATTTTGGTAATATAGATATTAACGTTTTGAGAACTGGAATCTTCTTCTCGCACCGCGTCTACCATATTTCTTTCTCTCTACCATTCTGGAGTCTCTTGTAAGGAATCCGTTGGCGTGGAGAACGCTGATATTTGACTCATCGTTAGCTGCAAGAGCTCTGGCGATACCATGTCTGCAGGCACCTGCCTGTCCTCTGACTCCACCGCCCTTTACATTGATAAGGATATCAAACTTGCCTTCGGAAGCTGTAGCTACCAGAGGCTGCTTTACAGTGAACACATGCTCCGGGTTTGCGAAATATGCCTCAACACTCTTGCCGTTCACCATGATTGCGCCATTTCCGCTTCTCAGATAAACACGTGCAACAGAGGTTTTTCTTCTACCTGTTCCCAATGAAAGATTAGTTACTTTTGCCACTTCTTACTCTCCTTATCCTCAGATTTCCAGCTTTTCAGGATTCTGTGCAGCATGTGGATGATCAGGTCCTGCGTAAATCTTTACGTTTGCGAAAAGCTTGTTTCCTAAAGCGCCGTGAGGGAGCATTCCCTTTACAGCTCTTTCCATCGGATAGGTAGGCTTCTTCTCGAGGACAGCCTTGTAAGTTTCTGCTCTCATTCCGCCTGGATATCCAGAGTAGTTATAGTAAATCTTTTTATTCTCTTTGCCGCCAGTCACAATTGCTTTCTCAGCATTGATGATGATAACGAAGTCGCCGATCTCCTGATGTGGAACGTAGCATGCCTTGTGCTTGCCTCTTGCAAGGTTGGCAGCCTTTACAGCAACGCGTCCCAGAGGAACACCCTCAGCGTCCAGCACGTACCATTTTCTGACAACATCTTTTGGTTTAACAAAGATAGTTTTCATTTCATAGTCCTTTATAAAATTTTCTCTGCATCAGTCTGTTAGAAGCAGGCAGGTATGAAGGTAACGGACTCATAACTGCACAGATCTGGGCAGATTCTTACACAAGTATATTAAATTTAATGATTTTACAAAATTTGTCAATAGGGATATACTGACCAGGCATGAAAGACCAGGCCCGTAAGCTTATCCGCTATACACTCCCTTCAATCCTCAGCATGGTGAGCATATTCCTCTTCTCCATCGTGGACGGCATCTTTGTAGGCCATGGGGTGGGAATCAACGCTGTGGGAGCCATCAACATCTCCTTCCCCTTCATCATGTTCTTCGAGTCTGTAATCATGCTTACTACAATCGGAGGGCTAACTGTCACTGCTATCAGGGTGGGCCGGAAAGATTTTGACGGAGCAAACCAGGTTTTCCGCCTTGTCTTGGTCTTGAATACAGCTATCAGCTTTTTCCTCTTCCTTGCAGGAACTCTCCTTTCAGGACTCATCGCACGGCTGCTGGGGGCCACCGATACATTCTACCCTCTGGTCAAGGAATATATCTTCTGGTATTCCATCTTCATGATCCCCTGCTTCCTGAATGGAACCCTCCTGGGATTTGCCAGGAACGACGGCATTCCGGAACTGGTGAGCATATTCACAATCTCTGCGTCGGTGCTCAACATCATCGGAGATTATATCCTTATCTTCCCCATGCACATGGGTATAAAGGGGGCGGCCATTGCCACCGGTCTCTCCCAAAGCATCTCCTTCCTCTGTGTCTCTTGCCATTTCCTTTTCAGAAGGGGAAAGCTGTACCTTGGATCCTTCCATTTCGACCCTAAGCTCACCTTCACCATGATCAAGCGGGGAATGCCTGAATGTGTGGCTCATTTCGGAACCCCTATCACAATGGTGCTCACCAACATAATGCTGGCCCGGCATCTTGGGGACAACGCCCTTAACGCCTATTCCCTCCTAATGTACATTGCCACCTTCTCTGCCTCCATATTCATAGGTGCCAGCCAGGGCCTGCAGCCCCTTTTCGGCAACAGCTACGGCGAGGGGAACGAGGGGGACCTGCGCTATTATCTCCATTCCGGAATCAAGGTCTGCCTGGGCGGCGGTATAATCATAAACAGCATCCTTTTCTTCTTGGGGCCCTCCATCTGCATGCTGTTCAATGCCAACGACTCTGCCATAGCCCTTTTCAACCAGCATATGCCCAAGTATCTGGTCTCCATACTCCTTGAGGCTGTGACTGTGACCATCTCCGCCTTCCTATACTCCACCACCAGGAGTAAAGCGGCACTCACAATCCATGTGCTGAGGGCCTTTGCAGCTGATACAATCGTAATCCTCTCAATTCCTGTGGTTCTGGGTCCTCAGAACCTGTGGTTTGCACCGCTTATCATCGAGACTATTGTCATGACCGCAGCCATAATCCTCCTCAAATACAACACCAGAGACGGTCTTATCGGGGCAGACAAGGAATAGTTTCTCCTATTTGAAATTTGACAGATACCCCTCTTTATGGTACCCTTTTTAATCAGGAGACTATATGAGAATCAAACATGCAACAGACAAAGAACTCAAAGTGATGGACGCCTGGTGGCGGGCCAGCAACTACCTTACAGCCTGCCAGCTGTACCTGCTGGACAACCCTCTGCTGGAGACTCCTTTAAAACCTGAACATATCAAGAAAAAAATAGTAGGCCATTGGGGTACCTGCCCGGGCCAGAACTTTATCTATACCCACCTGAACCGGGTGATCAAGGAGAAGGAGCTGGACATGATCTACCTCTCCGGCCCGGGACACGGCGGAAACGCCATGGTTGCCCAGGACTGGCTGCCAGGACAAAGAGGGAATGCAGCGCCTTTTCAAGCAGTTCAGCTTCCCGGGCGGAATCCCGAGCCATGTGGCACCTGAGACCCCGGGCTCCATCAACGAAGGTGGCGAGCTGGGCTATTCCCTTGCCCACGCCTTCGGAGCAGTCCTGGACAACCCTACCCTTATCGCAGCCTGCGTGGTAGGTGACGGCGAGGCAGAGACCGGACCTCTTGCCACCAGCTGGCAGCTGAATAAGTTCCTCTCTGTCAAGAACGACGGAGCAGTGCTTCCTATCCTGCACCTGAACGGTTACAAGATTGCAAACCCCACAGTGCTGGCCCGCATTTCCCATGCCGAACTCGAGGCCTTCTTCAAGGGCTGCGGCTGGACTCCATATTTTGTGGAAGGAAGCGACCCTGCCAAGATGCACCGGAAGTTTGCCGACACCCTGGATCTCTGCATCCAGCAGATTCAGAGCTTCCAGAAAGCAGCAAGGGAAAAAGGAGATACCAGGCGGCCGCGGTGGCCTATGATCATACTCCGGGCACCAAAGGGATGGACAGGACCTAAGGAGGTGGACGGCCTCAAGGTTGAGGACTACTGGAGAGCACATCAGGTGCCGGTGCAGCCCGACAGCCCGGAACATATCAAGCTGATCGAGAAGTGGCTCAAGAGCTATAAGCCTCAGGAGCTCTTCGACAAGAACGGTGTCCCTGTAAAGGCTCTGCAGGATTTCCCGCCAAAGGGAAATCTGAGGATGGGTGCAAACCTCCATGCCAACGGAGGCAAGCTCCTTAAGGACTTAAGAATGCCTGACTTCCGTGAATATGGGGTGGATCTGCCATTCCCAGGCAGCGTGGAGGCCCAGGATATGAAGGTGCTGGGCACCTTTGTACGGGATATCTACAAGCTGAACAAAGATGCCCGGAACTTCCGCTCCTTCGGACCGGACGAGACATCATCCAACCGGCTCAACCCGCTGTT
>CADAEX010000119.1 GCA_902787125.1 uncultured Spirochaetaceae bacterium | reverse complement strand
GCTATGATTGCAGCCAGGGAAAGTACACCCTGTCCGCCTACACCTGCAAGAATAATATCGTATTTCATTTCTTCAGAGCCTCCCTCTTGATGCGCCGCTTAGCCTCTTCCAGACATTCCCGGACAGAGATGATGACAGAAAGTCCGTCGTACTCCATCTCCTTCTTGATGATGGCAGCATTCTCCTCCAGGTTCTTCTTGACTGGCACGATTGTCTTTACATGCTCAGGATCTGCTCCAAGGCCGATCACCAGCGGATAAAGCTTACTGGATGGCAGGATAGTTGCCTGGCCACCTGTCATTGCAACTGTGGAGTTGTCCAGGATAATCAGGGTGATAGGTGCATTTGCCGCAACTGCGTTCACAAGACCTGTAAGGCCTGAGTGATAGAATGTGCTGTCGCCGATTACTGCCAGTGCAGGTTTAAGTCCTGCCTCTGCAGCTCCCTGTGCTGTTCCGATGGAAGCTCCCATGCAGATGATGGTCTCGATTGCATTGTATGGCGGCAGGGCGCCAAGTGAGTAGCAGCCGATGTCAGATGCCACAATGTGCTGCGGATAGTCCTTTACAGCCAGGTTGATAGCCTCGTAGGTGTCCACATGAGGACAGCCCTGGCACAGCTGCGGCGGCCGTCCTGGAAGACCTTCCACCTTCTTTGTTGCAATCTTCTCAAGGCCAAGAGCTGGTCTTACCACATCTGGATCAAGCTCGCCTGTCATAGGAACCTTGCCGTCCAGCTTGCCCTCGATGGTGATATTCTGCGGCAGAATACCCCGGAGCTTGGTCTCGATTACAGGATAGCCTTCCTCGATGACCAGAATTTTGTCCACACTCTCTGCCAGCTTGCGGATCTTCTCAACAGGTGCAGGATAGAAGCCGATGTGCAGATGGGACGGCTTTACACCCATGTCTGCCACATTCTCGTTGAAGTAGTTCTTGCCAAGACCTGTGGTGATGATTCCAACCTTCTTGTAGTCAGGGTTGATGGTCAAGGTGTTGAAATCTGTGCTCTCGGAATAAGCGGCAAACTCCTTGTTTGTCTCCAGAAGGTCAATCCACAGCTTCTGTGCAATTGCAGGAAGCAGTCTCCAGCCCCTTGTGTCCTCGGTCTTCTTCACCGGATTCTGTGGTCTGATCTTATCCCATGGCTTGATCACAGCTCTTGAGTGAGCCAGTCTGGTCACCATTCTGATAAGCACCGGAACCTTCCATTTTTCTGAAAGGTCAAAGGCCTCACGGGTCATCTCGTAGGCTTCCTGCTGGTTGGTAGGCTCGAAGCATGGAACCTTGGCAAAGTCTGCGAAGAAGCGGGAATCCTGCTCTCCCTGGGAGGAGTGCATACCCGGGTCGTCTGCAACTACAATGACCAGACCGCCGTTGATTTTAAGGAGAGCAGAGTTCATGAATGGGTCAGCAGCTACGTTGAGACCGACATGCTTCATGGTCACAATGGCCCGCTTTCCTGCAAAGGATGTTCCCAGGGCCTCTTCGTAAGCAGTCTTCTCGTTGCTGCTCCAGGTGGCCCTGAATGCCTTTGTCTTCTCTGCCTCGTTTATAAGATATTCAAGGATTTCAGATGATGGTGTGCCGGGATATCCATATGCACCGGAAAGTCCGGCGTGGAGCGCTCCCAAGGCGACTGCCTCATCTCCCAATAATACAAGTTCAGACATTTTCATATCTCCTTTTTTATAGCCTTATATTGTTTTATAAATTTCTCACTGATCTCTTCCGCCATCCGGCCAAAACACATTATATCTTCTCCGGAAGCATTGTCTATATGGATGCCTATGCTGACAGAAACCGGCTCCCCTGTAGCAAGGCATATCTGCCGGGCAATGTTCCTGGCCAGCTCCTTATCTTTATGACCTGGCAGGGTCACATCCCAGGTGTCACAATGGGAAAGCTCTGCTGCATCTGCAGATGGGATTGCGGCCAAAGACACACCTCCAAGATGAGGTTTCTCCCCGCCGGTCAGGAACACGACCAGTCCCTTTCCACCTGTTCCAAGTGCCCTGAGTCTTATACGGTACTTTCCTTCCCCAAGTGTCAGTTCAATCATTTCCTCTCCAGGGCTTCATTCTGTCATACTGAATCCCAAACTGCATAAGCACTTTTCCTATGACATGATGAATCTGGTCCTCCACTGTCTGTGCCTCATTATAAAATGTCAGCATAGGTGGAACAATTGTGCACCCATACTGGGCTGCCTGCTCCATGTTGTGCAGGTGGATTTTTCCAAAGGGCATTTCCCTGGGGCAAAGCACCACCCGCCTATTCTCCTTAAGGCAGACATCAGCAGCCCTAAGCAGCAGGTTCTCTGCATAACCGCTTACAATACCAGCCAGTGTCTTCATACTGCAGGGCAGAACAATCATCCCTTCAGTCACAAAAGTACCGCTGGCAATAACAGCAGCCAGATCATCTTCGTCATAAACAGCATCGGCCAGCGCAGTCAACTCAGAAAATGGCTTTTCAGTCTCCCATTTCCATGTTGTCTTAGCAGCCCGGCTTGCAATCAAATGGGTCTCACATCCAGGAACATTCTTCAAAGCCTTAAGGAGGTGATAACTCATAATTACGCCGGAAGCGCCGGTCACGCCAACAATAATACGCATTTTTATCAAACTATCTCATACTGTCCAAGATCCACGTCCTGGAAAGCAACTTTCTTGTTCCGCGCCTCCTGTCCAGGCTTGACTGTACAGTCAAAGCCGAACTTGGTTCCTACTCCGTAATCAGTGGCAGGATTCAGCTCATGGCAGGCAGCATGCTTGATAATCACCATATCCTCGGCCACATTGCAACGGGTTGTAATAGCCCGCATCACATCCTCGGAATCAAAGATATTCACATCGGAATTGACCACTGTGACCATGCTCATAGGTGGGAATGCGCTGAAAGCCGCCAATATTGCGTTTTTTCCCATTCCAGGCCGTGTGGGCTCCATCTGCAGCACACAGCCGAAGAAACCGCAGTTTCCATGAGAAAGGTGCACATTCTTTACTCCGCCCACCATCTTTGACACAGCGGCCAGGATTGCAGCCTCAGCAGTGCAGCCTACGGAATTCCATACTTCTTTTCCAGGCAGCAGTGTAGACATCACAGGGTTCTTCCTGTTGGTCACAGCCAGCACCTCAACCACCCAGCGGTCATCCTGCTGCGCATAGAAGCCGCTTACCTCGCCGAATGGTCCCTCAGGTTCCCTGACCTTAGGAAGGATGCGTCCTTCAAGCACTACCTCTGCATCGGCCAGTCCTTCCACTTCCACAGTCTTGCTGCGGGAAAGCCGTACAGGTTCTCCGCCGTTCAGTGCGGCGGCAACACCAAGCTCATCATCGGAAATACTGGTGCCGGGATATGTGGCGCAGACATAAACTGCCGGGTCCACACCATTGTTGATTGTAATCTCAAGAGGCTGTCCTTTGGCCTCTGCCCGCTCATAGTAGCTGCGCAGATGACGGCCCACATCCATAAGCAGTCCCAGCCTGTTTTTTCCGGTCACCATAAGACGGTGAATAGAAGTATTCCGCACACCGGTGTCAGGATCCTTTGCTATTACTACACAGTTGCTGAAATATGCGCCGCCATCTTCAAGTGCCAATGTAGGTATTGTAAGATCATACAGATTTGGAGTCAGTGTCACCTCTTCCTGACAAGGTGGATTGTCTACAACCACAGGTGGAACCGGATGCTCCTGGAAGCTTTTACCGGCAGCTGCGAATAAACCAGGAACCTCACCTGCGCTGACTCCGAACAGAGTGCCAATAATATCCCGGTTCCACCACAATCCGCAGACCACAGGATATTTTTGTCCTTTAACCCGGTCAAAAGCCACCACCTGTTCCTTGCCCTCAAACTTCTTGGCAATTCCAGCCAGTTCATGAACCGGATTCACTTCACTTTTAACATGGACAACTTTGCCCTTATCTTCAAGCAGGGCAACAACACTCCGAAAATCCATA
>CADAEX010000118.1 GCA_902787125.1 uncultured Spirochaetaceae bacterium | reverse complement strand
GAGGCTGAGAAGGTTATGTACAAATGCCTGTCAGGTGGTGTAAGCTTTAAGCTGACCATGGGCAATATAATAACACTGACCCCTGCCCTGGTGATCACAAAGGAAGAGATGGATTTTGCCCTTGGAGTGATTGAGAAAGCGATTGAAGAGGTTGAGAACGGAAAATGAGAAAGACAATAACATTAAGTTTTGCAATACTTTTGTGTCTGACTGCATCACTCTTTGCAGCTGACGGCCCAAAGGAGATGAAGACTGCCATTGAAGCTAGTGATATTGCCAAGGTGAAGGCTCTGCTTGACGGCGGATATAATCCGAATACATTAGTCCCCAGCGGCCAGCCTCCAGTCATGGTTGCTGCCAATACCGGAAATGCTGAAATAGTAACAATGCTGATAAAAGCCGGAGCTGATGTATCCCTCCAGGCAGAAGATTACCTTGGAGGCAATGCCCTGACAGGTGCAGTATGGAGCACCAGTGACACCCACGACCCTTCCAACACAATAAAGATAATCCAGCTCCTCTTGGATGCCGGAATAGATATCAATTCAGGAGAAGTCCGGGATGAATCTGGAGACTTTGATATCGGTGGAAAGAAATGGGAATCCTACATAACCCCTCTTTATTATGTGACATGTGTAAGAGACTGCAGTGCAGATGTCCTAGAGTTCATGCTGAACAAAGGCTGTAAGCCATCCGGCTCCTTTGCTGTAAGCGAAACAGGGGATGAGCGGAAAGATACCGGTGCGGAAGCACTATCTGATTCCGTGAAAAAGTCAAAGACCAATAAAGATGACAGAAAGGAATACAACAGAATACAGAAGATTCTTAAAAATGCGGAGCATAAACCAGAGCCTAAAGCTGCAGCAGCCGCAGAAAAGCCTGCAGTAAAGCCTGAACCTGAAAAGAAACAGGAACCGGCCGGCAAACCTGCACCGGCAAAAAAGCCGGCATTAAAGAAAGCTGCTCCTGCACCTAAACCAGCAGAAGTTGTACCTGAAACTTATGCATCTGTAATACTGACTGCACCTGAAGCAACAGAAATGCTGCGGAAATCTGTGCAAGATGGAAATATGAAAAATTTCTATCAATCTCTGGTTATGGGAGCAGATATAAATTCTGTGGACAAGGATAGCAAATCTGTTCTTCTTTTGTCAGTCATGGCACAGAACAAGGAGATGACAGAAGTTCTTATCTATAAAGGTGCTGCTTTGAATGTCAAATCCAAGGGAGGAAACACTCCTCTCTCCATGGCAAGAGACCTGGGAGCAAAAGATATTGAGCAGATGCTGCTCAAGGCAGGTGCCAAAGAATAAAAAAGGAACTTACATCATGAGCATCTACACCCATTCATACTCTGTAATCCTGGATGATATGGACTTGAACGGATACCGTCTTAAGCCTATATCTGCCATCAAGTATATGCAGGATGCCTTTGCCAGATTCAGCGCAACAAAGCATATGGCAGCCTATGATCTTTTTCCGAAGAATCTCTATTGGGTTATAGCAGAGCTTAATATGGAATTCACTGCAGTACTTCCCTTCTGGTCCCAGGAGATCAAGGTGGAAATCTGGATATCAGAGCTCACAGCTCTTAAGATTTATACTGACTTCCGCCTTTATTACGGCAACACTCTGTTTGCCAAGGGTAACGGATGCTGGTTCATACTGGACCAGAATACCCACCGTCCGGTAAAGACCGACATAGTGGCAGAGGCCTTTGATATATGCAATGAAAAGGCAATGGGAGAACACAGCAAGTTCTCCATAGAAAAGGCTGTGGAGAAAATCAGCAGCCTGCAGCACACCATAAACCTGTCTGATATAGACTTCAACAGCCATGTGAATAACAAGAGCTACATAACAGTGGCAGAGGCAACCATGGCTGATGACTTCAAGAAAGAAAATCTGCTTAAAGACATCAGGATAAGCTTCAAGCGGGAGACTTTTCTGGGGGACACTATTGTCTGCTCAACCAGCAGCACTGCTGTGGCAAACACCTACATACATCACCTTACTAAAGATGATGTTGCTGTATGCGATATACAGACTACCTGGGAAAAACGGGGAAAAGAGGAAACTATTTTAGATTGGAGCATACGGGACTCGAACCCGTGACCTTGTGGCTGCCAGCCAAACGCGCTACCAGTTGCGCCAATGCCCCTTTATTTTATTTTAGCACATCATTCTCAGATTTGGTACTATTTTTTTCTGCATTTCTCTTCTGGGCCACATGCACCGACACAATGACCGATATGAGCGGGCCGATGGCGCAGATTACAAACAGGAAGATTCCGAACCAGATTGCCAACTTCATCACAGCCCCTTGGTCTTCTCATAGGCAGCTATGACTGCCTCAGCAGCTGCACTGCGGAAGCCGCCCTGCTCCAGTGCAAGAACTCCCTCTATGGTGGTGCCGCCAGGGCTGCATACTGCGTCCTTGAGCTCACCAGGGTGCCTGCCAGTCTCCATCACCATCTTGGCGGCACCAAGCAGTGTCTGGGCTGCCAGAAGCTGAGCCTGGGCCCGTGGTAAACCACAGTCCACCCCGCCGTCGGCCAGGGCTTCTATAAACATGAATGCATAGGCAGGGCCGCAGCCAGACACTGCGCTGCCGGCATCGATGAGCTTCTCGTCAATGGCAGAGAGTTTCCCGGCCTTGCACATAGCTTTGAGGAATGCATCAATATCGGTCTTGGAAGCTTTGTGGCTGCAATAGAGTATCATTCCCTCCCCTACAGATGCCGGAATATTAGGCATTATACGGATAATCGGGAAATCTCCTGCCATCTTTACTATGCGTTCTATGGAGATGCCGGCAGCCATAGAGACAAGTACAAAGTGATCCTTGCGTCCTGCAAGGGTCTTCTTTATCTCTGACAGCATATCTGCAATAACCTGAGGCTTCACCCCAAGGAAAATGCAGCTGCACTTGGATGCAATATCCTTTATATCCTTTGCCGCAGCACCAGTCTCTTTTGCCAGTGCATCCCTCTTTGCAGCATCCTTATCTGTAATCCATATATTCTTTGGGGAGACAGCCTTTGCAGCAGCCCTTATAAGGGCACCTCCCATGTTTCCGCATCCGATGAATCCGTATTTTTCCATAGTCTCTCCTATTTTCTCACCTGGCCGTTGCCAGTTATGACATACTTATAGCTTGTAAGCTCCTCAAGGCCCATAGGTCCCCTTGCATGAAGGCGCTGTGTTGATATTCCCATCTCGCATCCGAGGCCGAACTTGCCGCCGTCGGTGAATCTTGTAGAGGCATTCACATAGACTGCAGCACTGTCAACATAAGATGTGAAATAGTCAGCATTCTCTTTATTCTCTGTAATAATAGCCTCGCTGTGGTGTGTTGAGTGCTGTGCTATGTGCTCTGCAGCCTCCTGCACATTCTCCACCACTTTTACAGCCAGGATATAGTCCAGGAACTCAGTGTCAAAGTCCTTATCTGCTGCAGGTGTACCTGGAATAATATCCATAGCTTCCTTGCAGAGCCGGAGCTCAACAGGCTGCTTTCCAGAAGCAATGCGGTCATCCACAAGCATCTTCTTAAGCTTAGGCAGGAATTCTCCTGCAATGGAGCGGGCCACAAGGCAGGTCTCCTCCGCATTGCAGACCGAGGGGCGCTGGGTCTTGGCATTCTCTATTATCTTTAGAGCCTTAGCCTGGTCCGCCTCCGAGTCCACATAAACAGTGCATATTCCAGTGCCAGTCTCAATGCATGGAACTGTTGCATTCTCCACGCAGCTTCTTATAAGCCCAGCGCCTCCCCTAGGGATAAGGAGGTCCACGTAACCGCTTGCCTTCATAAGCTCGGTGGCTCCGGCCCGGGTTGTATCATCCAGGATATGTATGATGTCAGAACGGAAACCAGCTTTCTCCAGCCCTTTCCTCATGGCACTTACTATTGCGTGGGAAGAGCGGTAAGCCTCCTTGCCACCCCGCAGAATGCACACATTGCCGCTCTTT
>CADAEX010000117.1 GCA_902787125.1 uncultured Spirochaetaceae bacterium | reverse complement strand
TATGACCTTAAGCAGATCCTCTTTTGAAAAGCCCTCCTCGGGAACAAAATCATATACTTTGATTCTATAGTTGAAATCATTAACACCCAGCGCAGCCTTTGCCTTGGGGTTATAGATCCGGACCAGGCTGGTTATATAACCATATGTCTCATCATATTTGACAATATAGAGCATAGGGGCATTCCTCTTGTTTTTTCTTACCAGCTTCTTGGTGGATTCATGCATTGCATCTATGGTATACTGGCTGGCTCCGGAAAAATTATCAATAGGGACCTCGTCCACGAGGCAGCTGACCACCTTCTTGTTCACCACTTTGATCTCATACAGGGAATCGGGTCTGTTACCTGCCGCATATACCACTTTTATGGAATAAGAGGTTATATCGTGCCCTTTCCATTTTATGATGTTATCGGTCAGGGTCTTGGTGTCGCTTCTTCCCAGTTCTCTTGCCCCGCTGCCGAAACAGAAGGCTGCAACTGCGAAAATAAGGATGAAGACAAGAACAGTTTTTCTCATCATTTCTTTCCCTCTAGTCTTTCCACTTCTTCCTTGATCACTTTCCGGTACTCCCGGATTATGGCGCTGAGATATCCGGCAGGAGTTCCGGTATCAAGCCGTTCCCCTTCTATTACCGCACATACAACTTTCTTCTGATCCATCAGTTTCTTAAGGGCATAGACATGGAAATATTCACCTGCATTGCCTGACTGGCAGTGCTTTTCCCAGCCCTCCTCAAGGAAAGGGAAGATGTCCGGTGTAAACAGATAGCGGCCTATGGAAGCCTCCTGGCTGGGCTCTGTGCCGGGTGCCGGTTTTTCAACTATATCAACAACATGGGAATTGTCAGAATCCAGCTTTAATATTCCATACCGCTCAAGATGAGGGGGGTTATGAAGTGCAGACATTACGCTGCAGCCTGTCTCCTCATACTTTTTTATAAGCTGAGCGGCCAAAGGTATATCGCCCATATGAAGGTCGTCGGGATAAGCCACAACAAAAGGCTCATTTCCCACAAAAGCCTTGACCTGCAGCAGGGCATGTCCTGTTCCTTTCATCTCGGTCTGACGGCGGAAGAAGATATCTGCCTCGGGAGGTGCTATCTTTGCAAGCTTTCCGGCATTCCCTTCCCGCATGAACACTTCCTCAAGCTCGCTCTCCCGGTCGAAGTAATCGTCCAGAGCTTTCTTGCGGCGGGAAGTAAGTATAAGAATCTCTTTTATTCCGGACTGAATGAATTCCGAGACAATAAAATCAATGGCAGGACGGTCGATTATAGGAAGCATCTCCTTGGGAACCGTCTTGGTCACCGGCAGGAACCGGGTACCGTATCCGGCTGCAATAATTACACCTTTCATATTTAGAATATATATAATAAATCAATAAATAATCAAGACTTGCAGAAAATATTACAACTTATTATATTATAGCCATATGGAAGAGAAACTGGGCGCCGAAATCTTTGATGTGGATCACACAATCACAAAGAATATCACATCCCTGAGCTATCTTCTGCTCCTTATAAAGCGGAAGGTGTTCTCCATAACCATACTCCGGCACATTCCCTATATCTGCATGAACTACAAGTTCGGCCACATGGCAGACAAGCACTTTGACCGCCACTTCGACGAGATGGTGGGGGTGGAGAAGTCTTTTCTGGACGACCTGGCTGTGGAAAACTTCAACAACATGATGAAGAAAGAGAAGGTGTACGGGGATGCAAAGCGCTACATCGACCACCTCAAGAGCAACAACAAAAAGATTATTCTGGCCACATCTTCCATGGAGACTATCATAAAACCTCTGGCCGACTACCTTGGAGTTGATGCCATCATAGCAACCAAGTTTGCATTCAAGGATGGCAGATGTCTGGGACGCTTCGAGGGAAAGCCTGCATTCCGGGAAGAGAAAAGAAGAAAAGTCCTTGATTACATCAAAGAGAACAATATTGATCTTTCATTGTCATCATTCTATTCCGACAGCATCCACGATTACCCCATGTTCATGGAGGTGGGGAACCCTGTGGCTGTGAACCCGGACTTAAGGCTGACACTCTGCGCCAAGAAGCATGGCTGGCCTATTCTTAAATTCAGATAGAATAGGTGAAGCTGAAATCCACAGCATTCTCAAGAGTAAGGAAATCTATGAGGGGAAGTTTTATCCAGATGCTGTTCCCTTTGAAAGTGCCCTTGTCGGATGAAAGCACTTTTCCCGAAGTCTTGATATTCAGCTGTACGAAGGAATTTTCCAGAATCTTCTGTGCAGACTCCCCTTTCTCAAGGTAGTCCTCAAACACATATTCCAGAAGCTCCACATACTCCTTGCCGGAGTAAGGCTTGTCCACCTGAGGGGCAAGGCCTGACAGAATAGGGTTGTCACTTATCTCGAAGACCTCGTCCAGAGCCTTGTAGTTGTCCCGGCCTATATGGAAAGAGACCTTGCGCACCTTGCCTGAATCGGAGATGCGGATGAATGGCACATATTTGTCCGGCAGCAGCTTGGTGTAGTTCTCGGTCTTAAGGATAAGAATAAGCTTTGAAGGCTCAGGCGACACAACAGAGACAGGCCGGGCCGAAGGATACTCCTTGAGCTCCCTGGTTATCTCCTCGGTGTTGAATATGCCGCTCTTTGCACTTTTGCCTGTGGTCTCGGAAAGATCGTTTATGTAGCGTACAAAGACAGGGTTAAGCTCCAGATCTATGAAGATCTCCCCATCTTTTCCGCTCTTGATGGTAAGATCCTGTTTTACGGTGCAGCTGAAAGAGACCAGCAGCACAAGAACCAGAGCCAGAACTCTCAGAAGTCTCATAAACCTAAAACCTGAAGATCCGGTATAGATGAGAGAATAGGCACAGTCTCAATGCTCTTAGCACCCAGTTTAAGGAGCTGATAGCGGACCATTGCTATAGGCTTCTCCTTGCTGGCAGACTCAAGCTGGATGCAGTACTGGGAGAAGGCCTGCCCCTGTATGATGGTAGGCTCTTCTGCAAACAGGTTGTTGGCCTTCAGGTATTCCTGGATAGCCTCATCATTTCCGGATGGAACATTGAAGTAGAGCATAACCTTGTTCTCTGCATTTATAATTCCGTACAGGTTGATGAGGAACAGCTTCAAGAGCTCCATCTTAGGAGCTGACTTGCGCATATCCTTTGAAATCCAGATTCCTGTCTCGGAGGAGAATACCCACTCAAGGATCTTAAGGCCGTAGTTACGGAGTGCACTGCCGCTCTGGGTAATCTCAAGGCCGATGTCGGCGCCGCCGTTCTTAAGCTTTGCCTCGGTCTTTCCCCAGGTCTCGTAGATTATAATTCCGCAGTCCTCTTTTGCCGGAGTCTTGTATTTCTGGATAGACCATTTCTGGAATTTCTCGGGAGCTCCGATTTTCTTGAGTTTATTCTGAATCCAGTTGAGAGCCATGTATGGCAGCTCGGTCACTACAGTGATCTGATTCTTCCGCTTGATCAGGTTTGTAAGGAACTCCTCGGTGGTGGACTCGGGGAAGGAGCCGTCCACAATACCCACCAGATTTATGTTGCCCCGGTGGAGAGAAAGGACTTTCTCGGGAGCCAGCTCTATGCCGTAGGCCATCTTCATCTCAAGGATCCGCTCCTGCATCCAGTCGTCCCCTGCAATTGCTATATCAAGCTCGTTCAGGGCAAGCTGTGTGCAGAACTCCTGAGGTCTGCCGTCCCATCCGAAAAGGAAATTTACAGATGTAAAGTCGGTAGGGCCGCCTGCATCGTAGCCTTTGGCCGGGAATCCCGCCTTTGCCAGAAGATCCACAAGGTTGCCGCCCCGGGTAGGGTTGGCCAGGGAACCGGCAGGCATGCCGATTATAAGTTTATCTTTAGTATCCATAGTTGTCCTCACTTCTCCACAAATTCAAGGTTGCCGTCTTTTCCGAGCCGCCGGTAATAGCAGGAGGTATGAGCATCGCCGTTTTCCCTCTTTGCATGGCAGGCTCCTTTGCCCATAGGGGTTACCAGAAAAAGGAATGAGTTCTGCTCACAGTTGATCCGGATCTCCTCCACCTTAAGCATATCCCCGGAGGTAAGCCCTTTTTTCCAGAGCTCATTCCTGCTGCGACTCCAGTAGGTGGCATAGCCGCTGCGCAGAGTCTCCTCAAAAGCTTCTCTGTTGATGAACGAAAGGATAAGAACCTCTTTTGTACGGCAATCCTGTGTCACTACAGGAAGCAGAGTCTTTCCATCCTCACCGAAATTTACCATAAGCTGTGCAGTATACTCTTTCTTCTCCATATACCAACCTCAATTATATTATAACATAAAAAAGCTGCACGGGGAAGTGCAGCTGAAACATGCGAATATGCAATGGGGGATCACATATCCAAAAAGAGGATGAAAAGAAATATTACAGCTTCATTATTACCTTAGAGAGCTCTGTTTTCAAGTTGGGAAAAACCCCATTTTTCAGCTCTATTCGGGATAAAAAAGAATCAGTTGAGGAATCCTATTTCCTTGAAATACCTTATAGCCCCGGGGTGGAATGGAACCGGAACGCGGCGCTGGAAATAGACCTGGGCAGTCCTCTCATTATAGCTCGGGAAGAAGAT
>CADAEX010000116.1 GCA_902787125.1 uncultured Spirochaetaceae bacterium | reverse complement strand
AGAGGAGATGTGCAACCTGGAGATTGAGTTTCCGGGGCCAAGATTCCCTATATTCGAGATTCCGGCCGAATTCCCCACCCAGGGCGATTACCTCAGGCACCTGACCTATGAGGGCCTCAAGCAGCGCTATAAGGAGATAACCCCGGAGATCAAGCAGCGGGTTGAATATGAGCTTGACACTATCATAGGGATGAAATTCCCCGGCTATTTCCTTATTGTGGCAGACTATATCAACTGGGCAAAGAACCATGGCATACCAGTAGGACCTGGGCGTGGCTCGGGGGCAGGCTCCATTGTTGCCTACTGCCTTAAGATAACTGATATTGACCCTCTTAAGTATGACCTTCTATTTGAACGGTTCCTTAATACTGAACGGGTTTCCCTGCCTGACTTTGACGTTGACTTTGCCAACGAGGGACGGCAGCAGGTTATTGACTATGTCACAAAGAAATACGGGGCAGAGAAAGTGGGCCAGATAATCACCTTCGGAACCCTGAAGGCAAAGGCTGTGATCAAGGATGTGGCCCGGGTTCTGGAGATTCCTTTTGCCGAATCCAATGACATAGCCAAGCTGATTCCTGATATGCCTCATAAGAAAGCCTCCCTGGCCTCCATGCTGGGTGAGGTTGAGGAATTCAAGCAGGATCCCGAGCTCAGCAAAATTCCTGAGCTGGTGGGAATTCCGGAGCTTATAGCCCTTAAGGAGAAAGGCGGTGTCTACGAGCGGCTATTCAAGGAGTCAAAATACCTTGAGAATATGGTCCGCCATGCATCTCTCCATGCAGCTGGAATTGTAATCGGCGAGAAGGAGCTTTCTGAGTATGTTTCTCTCTTCAAGGGAACCAGGGATGACAAGGCAAACAGCATAGCCACCCAGTACACCATGGACAAACTTGAGAACTGCGGCCTTGTCAAGATGGACTTTCTTGGGCTCAAGACCCTTGATGTTATCAAGCACAGCGAGGAGCTTATACGCAAGCGGGTGCCAAACTTTGACGTAAGCAATATCCCTATGGATGACAAGAAGACATTTGCAATGCTGAGTGCCGGAAAGAGCACAGCTGTATTCCAGTTTGAAAGTCCTGGTATGCAGAAAATCCTGCGCGATGCAAAGCCGACCTGCATAGAGGACCTTATAGCCCTGAATGCCCTTTTCCGGCCGGGTCCGATGGATAATATCCCCAAGTTCTGCAACTGCAAGAACGGCAAGGAGCAGATAACATACCCTCACCCCGACCTGGAACCTGTCCTCAAGAACACCTACGGTGTAATTGTCTATCAGGAGCAGGTAATGAAGGTTGCCCAGATAATTGGTGGCTTCTCTCTTGAAAAAGCTGATATCTTGCGGCGCAACATGTCAAAGAAGAAGGTGGACAAGCTTCTGGCCCAGGAGAATGAGTTTCTGGAAGGTGCTGAAGCAAAGGGATATTCAAAAGAACTTGCCAAAAAGATATTCGATGACTTGATTCCTTTTTCCAGATACGGCTTCAATAAGAGCCATGCTGCGGCATATGCGGTGGTGGCATACAGGACTGCATACCTCAAGTGCCACTACCCTGCTGAGTTCATGGCAGCCAACCTGACAAATGAGATTGGAAACCCTGACCATTTCAAGATGTACCTAGCAGAGACCAAGGCTATGAAGCTGAAGGTGCTGCCCCCTACCATAAATGTCTCCGAGAAATTCTTTACAGTTGACCAGGGAAAGATTGTCTATGGAATCCAGGGAATAAAGGATACAGGTGATGCAGTCGTGGACGAGATTGTCAGAGCCCGTTCCGAAGGTGGCCCATTCAAGAGCTTTGACGACTTCCTGAAGCGGGTTGACCTGCGTGTCCTGAACAAGCGTGTGATTGAATCCCTTATCAAGGCCGGTGTCTTTGATGAGCTTGAGCCCAACAGAGCAAAGCTGACCTACAATGCTGAGCGTCTCATCGATTATTATTCTGCAGAGCAGGAGAAGGAGAAGATGGGGATGATATCCCTCTTCGGCGATGATGATGTGGCAATGCAGCCCATGGCCATGGAGGAAGTGCCTGACTGGGACATAAAGGAGAAACTGGCTTTCGAGAAGGAGAAGCTGGGCTTCTATGTATCGGGTCATCCGCTGGACAAGTACAAGAAGGCATACCAGAAGTATGTCACATTGCCTATGGAGGAACTTAAGAATGCCACACCTGGAAGGAAATATGTGATCATAGGCCTTGTTAAAAATGTGCGGAATATAATAACAAAGGCCAACAAGAACATGGGTGTGGTGACTATAGAGACCTTTGACGGAGACCTAACTGTTGTATTTTTCAGCAAGGTTTGGAATGATTTTCAGAATATTATTGCCGAAGAAAAAGTCTTTGTTTTCATAGGACAGGTTGATCTGGTGAATTCTGACCTTCCTCAACTGAAATGCGACAGCGTAGAAGATATTAATACATTTAACAAAAATTACCATGGGGCAAATCAGGTTCATATACGGTTGAAAGAGCCTTTTTCGGAGGAGCAATTAGAGAATTTGAGAGAGTATATGCTTGATCATGAGGGTTGCTGCTTTGTGTTTTTGCATATAGGTGACCCTTCTAAGGAAACTGTAGTGCAGGCAAACTGCCAGATTAAAATACGGAGTGATTTTGAGATACCAGAAGGGTCAGAATTAAGACAATTTGTCACAGATATCTGGGCCGAATGAATGAAACTGTTTTGATTAAGGAGATAGAAAAATGAAAAAGAATTTTTTAATTGTTGCTGTTTTTTTGTTTGTGTTGAATGCAGTTGCTCTTTCTGCACAAGGATACAATCCCAATGGCATTTATCCCCCTTATGATATAGGGAAGTGCGCGAATATGATGGGGCGGGCACTTGCCGCCAAGTTTGATCTTGCACAGAGTGGTCAGGATTATTCAGATGTATCTGTGCAAAAAGCAGTTCTTCTTACGGGTCTGACCAAGAAACAGGCTGAGATAACTGTTAAATATTGCCCTAAACTTATGAGTTTCTGGTATAACGAAAATCTATGGTCTGATAAAGATAAACTCACTCAGGATATGCTGTATAGACTTTTATTAAATATAGATACAAATTCCACCTCGATTTATGCAGATATGATCTATGAGTTAAGTGATTAAAGGAGAACTATATGGACGCGACAATTTTTTATTGTAAGAAGTGTGATGGTGTTTTTCAGGGTACGCAAGGGGTTGCCTCAATATGTCCAGTATGCAATGAGGAATTAGTTGAAACCGATTGCACAATGTCAAAGTGGGATTCCTTGGACGAAAGCGGAAAACTCTCTTTAAGGCGGCAATGGAAAAGTCTGGCTGAAGAGCAGAAAACAGACTCAAAAGCAGAACAGAGCGATGAACCTGGTTTATCTGATGATGCAGTTGTTTCTATCAAGGCCTTTGCCATAATAGTCTGTGCAGCTTTTCTTATTTTTGGTCTTCTTTGGGGTTATGGTTTCTGCAAGGCGTATTCTGATATTAAAAATGAAGAAGGCATAATTGTAATGGCCTATAGGATTAGTAACAAAGGAATGAATCCTATTTCCAAGAGCGGTTATAAAACATATTTACATAACTATCCTCAGCTGGAGAGACATGTAAAGTCATTCGGCCGATATTGAATTGCTGATTTGACATCAGACGCTCACCCCCAGTTTTTGACATAGTGCTTCCTGTAATGTCTGTGAAAAATTAATAGACGCTTTTTCTGCCTTTTTATCCAGCCATTCAGGGAGTGTCACATTCTTGCGAACATATCTTTGGCTCTCTGTGATTCCGCTGTCAATGTATGTCACAAAATTTTTTCCACGTACTTTGTGATCAAAAATACTGCTTGCTTTTGGAAGATTTTTGCCTTGTTCCAGTATAGTTATTAGATAGCCTCCAAGGCTTTCTTCTGCGTTTTCAACAATCTCCCTTTCGGAATCACCTTGAGAAAAACATCCTGGAAGATCTGGAAACTCGCACCAATATCCTCCGTTTTCAAAATGACAAATTGCAGGATAAACAAAATTCAT
>CADAEX010000115.1 GCA_902787125.1 uncultured Spirochaetaceae bacterium | reverse complement strand
CTACTGCAACCTCTGGAGACAGTACAGCTACTTCAAGGAGCACGGCGAGATGAACTTCACACCTCCTGTACAGATCATCTACTCAATGCAGCAGGCTCTTAAAGAGCACTTCGCTGAGGGTGAGAAGGCTAAGTACAAGAGATTCATGGACATCACAAAGATCATCAGAGAAGAAGCTGCAAAGATGGGCCTCGAGGAACTCCTGGATCCAGCTATCACAACAGGTCTCGTAATCGCCATCAAGTACCCGGAGGACAAGAAGTTCAACTTCAAGAAAGTTCATGACTACCTGTTCAAAGAGGGAATCACAATCTATCCTGGAAAGATCGGAAACCTGCCTACATTCAGACTCTGCAACCTGGGAGCTAACACACCGGCAGACGTCAAGGCTGCTATGAAAGAGCTCAAGGCTGCCCTGAAGGCTTGCGGATGCAAGGTTCCATTTCCAAAGAAGTGTTCCTGCTGCAAATAATTGATTTTATTTGACAGCCGCTGACAGTTGGCAAGTGAAGATATTTTTTGATAACTTTTGATTATCAATGTCAAAGTTTTGATAAAAATATTTTCCTTGCCAATTTTTTTACCCTCATGTGATAATCATTAGTGATAACCAAGAAAAATGTACAATATGCATTTTACACAAAATCTTTTTAGGGGGAAAAATGAAAAGAAGTTTAGCATTATTGGTATCACTCATCCTTATCGTAGGACTGTTTGCTTCCTGCGGTACAACAGGCAAAGCTGCCGCAGCAGGCGGAGATGCAGCTGTTGACCAGAATGCGGCAACAGGTCTCTACTATACATGTAAGGACCTGGAAGGCAAAGTTCCAGAGGATAAGAAGAATGTAGAACCTTGGACAAAGGGCGTTCAGATTTTTGCTATGGGCGAACAGCTTTATCAGAAGGGAATGTACACAGAGTCCCTTCCAGCACTTGGACAGGCAAAGAAATTCTGGTCCGGTCTTGTTGATGAGAAGACAGCTCCTGTTGTTGCAAACGATGAGTACAACGCAAAGGGTCTTTATTTCACAGGTCTTGATCTGAGAGAGAAAGTTCCAGAAGACAAGAAATCAAAAGAGCCTTGGACAAAGGGTGTCCAGATCTTCGCTATGGGCGAGCAGCTCTATCAGAGAGGAATGTATTCCGACTCTATCCCTGCTCTCAAGCAGGCAGTTAAGTTCTGGTCAGGTCTTATTGAGTGATCAGTAATCCTAAATAATCAATGCTCATAGGCAGACTTAACAAGTCTGCCTTTTTTATGCTATAAAGTATCTGGAGAGTATATGGAACCCACAAGCATAAATAATATTGACAGCTCTTTCTGCAAGCGGCTTTCTATTTTCTTTGCAGATATTGATGATACTATAACCACTCATGGCAAACTGCCGGCCACCACATTTGACGCCATGTGGGAACTTAAGGAGAACGGCATAAAGTTTGTCCCTGTCACAGGCCGCCCCGCCGGGTGGTGCGACATGATAGCCCGGATGTGGCCGGTGGCCGGAGTTGTAGGGGAAAACGGAGCCTTTTACTATTCCTACGACGAAGTGAACCGGAAGTTCATACGCCGCTATGTGGATTCAGATGAGAAGCGGGCCGAGTCAAGGAAGCGGCTCCAGCATCTCAGACAGCGGGTTCTCAAGGAAGTTCCAGGCTGCGGCATTGCATCTGACCAGGAGTTCCGCACAGCAGACCTGGCCATAGACTTCTGCGAGGATGTGAAAAGACTGCCTCAGGACCAGATTGACAAAATATGCAGGATAGCGGCAGAAGAAGGAACCACCGCCAAAGTCTCCAGCATCCATGTGAACTGCTGGTACGGCGACTATGACAAGGTCTCCTGTTTCAACACTTTTATAAATGATTTTACAGGCAAGACACTGGAGGACCTGCAGGAGGAGATTATCTTCGCAGGAGACAGCCCCAACGACGAGCCTATGTTCAAGGCCCTGCACCACTCTATTGCAGTGGCCAACATAAAGAACTTCCTGAACCAGATAACTTACAAGCCTCGGTACATCACCCAGAAGGAGTCGGGAGAAGGCTTCTGGGAGGCTGTGCAGCTTATTCTCAAGAAGAGGAACAGCTGAGACATGGAATTCTCCGACCTTCTTATAACCGGACTGTTATCCATTGCACCTATCTCTGAGCTGAGAGGGGCAATACCCTTTGCCCTGGCAAAGGGTATGCCTGTGGTCTGGGCCTATCTTTTCTGCGTGACAATGAACTTTCTGGCCAGCATTCTGGTACTGATATTCCTTAACACTTTCCACAAGCTGTTCTACCATATCGATATATATAGAAGATTCTTCGACTCATTCATAGAGAAAGCAAGAAAAAAAGTAGGGGCAAATCTGGATAAATACGGCACATGGGGACTTGCAATATTCGTAGCAATTCCTCTGCCTGTCACAGGAGCCATAACCGGAACCTTCGGAGCCTGGGTGCTGGGGATGAAGAAGAGGCAGATATTCCCTGCCATTCTTGCAGGAGTAGCTATAGCCGGCATAATTGTCTCGGTCATCGCCTACTACGGAATCGAGGCATTCTCTTTCTTTACAAAACAAGTGTGACATCATGATAGACTTAGAGCATAAGCTTAATCCTCAGCAGTGCCTTACTGCCAGGGAAACCGAAGGAGCTTTCCTGGTCATAGCAGGAGCCGGCTCCGGTAAAACAAGAACAATCACCTACCGTATCGCAAACATGCTGGACAAAGGGATTCCCCAGTCTGCAATCCTGGCCCTCACATTTACAAACAAGGCAGCCCGGGAGATGGCCGACCGTATAAAAGATCTCGTGGGAAGAAAGCTTCCCATGCTCACCATATCCACATTCCATGCCTTCGGAGTCAAAGTGCTGCGGGAGAGCATAAAACATCTGGGGTTCAAGGAGAACTTCAGCATCTACGACCAGAACGACAAAATGGCCCTTATCAAGGAGACTGCCAGATCTCTTAAGATAGACCCGGCAGAACTGAACCTCTATGATCTGGCCAACCTTTTTTCCGACATCAAGACAGGAAGAGAGCACTGGGATGCCGACACCAGCCTTTACCGTCCTGTCTATGATGAATACAATGAGCTCCTTAAACTGTATAACGCAGTTGATTTCGACGATCTGATAGTGCTTCCCATAAAGCTTTTCAAGGAGCATCCCGAGGTGCTGGAAAAATACAGGAAACGCTACAGATATATCATGGTGGATGAGTTCCAGGACACATCTAAAATCCAGTACGACCTTGTCTATATTCTGGCCAAGGAAAACAGGAACATCTGCGTGGTGGGCGATGATGACCAGTCCATCTACTCCTGGCGGGGAGCCAACTACGAGAACATAGTCCAGTTCGAGAAAGATTTCCCCGAGGTCAAGGAGATAAAGCTGGAGCAGAACTACCGTTCCACCGGCACCATACTGGATGCGGCCAACAGCATAATAGCCCACAACACCAAGCGCAAGAAAAAGAACCTGTGGTCCAAGTCGGGAGAAGGCAACCCCATAGAGCTTTCTTATCCGGACAACGAAATAAAGGAAGCCCAGTTCATAGCCGAGACCATCACTCTGCTGCGGGTAAAGGAGAATCTCTCCTACGACAGTTTCGGCATACTTATACGGACAAACAGTCTGGCAGCAGCTATTGAGGATGCACTGCTCACCGAAGGAATCCCATATGCAGTTTCCGGAGGACAGAGTTTTTTCCAGCGCAAGGAGATAAAAGATATCATCGCATACCTCAGGGTAATAACAAACCCTGATGATGACATAAGCCTGCTGCGCATAATAAATACGCCGCGCAGAGGAATAGGCAAGAAAGCGCTGGAGCAGATAACAGAGCTGGGGAAAAAAGAGAAATGCTCTGTATTCACAGCTATGCAGAAACTGGAGAAATATGAAGACTTTGTAAACATGATAACCGCCTATAAAGGCAGATTCCTGTCTGGAAAAAATCTGGCGGCCACCCTCACCGCACTGGTGGAGGAGATACGTTACTGGGACTATCTGGTGATGGAATTCCAGAAGAACGA
>CADAEX010000114.1 GCA_902787125.1 uncultured Spirochaetaceae bacterium | reverse complement strand
TGCTTGATAATACGAATAATTTCCGCTATAATAAACACGCGCAAAGATTGTCACAAGCCTTTTGTTATCACGCCTGATAACAATTTGATAACATTCCATCGTATAGGCTGGATAATGTGGATATATCAAATAATCAAAAGAACAGGGCATCATATTTCCGAAGCAAAATCCGTTAGAATATGATGTCCGGCAACGTAAAGGAATGATGATACTGCTATGGTCAGAGTCACCACCAGTACAAGTACAACTTTTATAAAAGAGACTTCTTCCCTCACCTCCTGGAATTTACCCAGAGCCGCATACAGAATTACTGCACCGGCGAAGCAGTAGATACCGTTGGTGCTTGTTATTGGGACATTGATTGAGAGAGGTATGAACTTAAGGGATATGAAAAGGAAAAAGAGGGACAGCATATAGAAAAGAGGACATAAGAGTACAGCAGGGTTTTCTCTCAAGAACCCAAAGAGGCTTGAGTCAATCTCCCTGAGGCCGAATGCCTGTATACATACTGCCACAGCAATGCTGAATATGCCGAACCATACTAAGAACTTAAGCTCGGTGCACTCCTCATCAACACTGGAGCCTTTTTTTTCGAATATGGCGCTGAAGGAGAAGAGGATAATCGATAATAAAGACCAGAAGATCCACATTTGTCCTTATATCAGAAGGAATACTTTGCCTTCAATGCGATGTAGCTTAAATCCTTGTAACCTCCGAACTCTCCTTCCTTATCAGGCCCTTCGAAATAGAACTCTCCCTTCAAGGACAGTGTGATGGAATCGGTCAGTTTATAATCTGCCACGATTTCGGTGTTGGTTGAGAAATAGCGCAGGTCTATGGCAAAGGAGCCTGACAGTGTCAGTGTCTCGTTCAGGAATGGCTTCTCAACGCTCAGTGTAGCAAAATGCTCATAGGTATGCCTGTCAAGGGGGCTGTCGCTGCCGGTCACCACATCTGCAACATACTGGGCTGTCATGGTCCAGCCCCCGGCCGGTGTCCAGTCAACACCACCCAATGCCATTATCTGGTTACGCTGCTTGGTTCCTCCTTCAGAAGCCTGGATATACCGCTGTGGGAAGAAAGCTGTCTCCAGACGGAATACAAAGTCTCCAGCAGGGATAGCGGCATCAGCACCTACCATAGACATACGTTTGTATTTCCCTTCCATATCTTCAGTGGTGAAAGGCATATCATCCCAGCCATAGAAGCCGTATAGGGAGAAATCGAAGGACGGCAGATATGCGCTGAACCTGGCCGCATATTCACAGGAGGAAAGATCCCTGTCCGGACGGTCGAAGTCCTTATAGCTGTCTGGAGCATCGTCGTCACCAAACATCACATCATGGAGCGGATTGCCATCTGCCAGCGGCAGAATACTTGGTGTAAAGAACGGAATCCAGTAGAAGTCGGTCTGGGTGGACTCTCCAATGTAGGAAAGACGCACTGCATCGATTCCCTGTCTGTTATCCTGATAATCGTTGACATAATCGGAAGCTGCATCCTGGGGACACAGGATATCCACAATCTGCACATCATCAGCCTTTCCCCAGGCAGATATCTGACGGCCCACCCGCAGTGCCAGGACATCGCCACGCCAATCGAAATAGGCTTCCCTGAGCTGCAGCGAAAAATCATTATTATCGCTTACAAAAGCAGAGACACCGTTTGAGCTCTGTCCTGCAAGAGCATCGTAGAGCAGAATGGTATTCACATAAAGCATGGTCTCGTCGGTATAGACCCGGAAGGTTGAGTCAAAGCTGGTCTGCCCTATAATGAAGTCGCCGCTGTTGTGGTGAGTGTTGGGAAGACCCACCCCAGCCTGGGTTATGAAGTTTCCCCTGAAATCAATTTCCTGGGCAAAAAGAGCACTGCAGAGAAAAAGCAGTGCAAAGACTGATGAGAGAATTCTGCGGTTCATTTAATCTGTTCCCGTTCCAGGGCACTTACAGTGAAGAAAGCTGGATTGATATCATTGTCGTACTGGATGTCTTTCATCTCATAAACTGTCTTATGATTAGTGGTAAGTGTGGTCATGATCATTTTCTTGGTAGTCCAGTAACCATCTATCTGAGCTATATCCTGACATTCCATTGTCTTGAAAAGCTTGTTCTGCTTGTCATAGTATTCGCCCTTATAGGTGACGTAATTATCTTTTCCGATCCACAGTACACGACGGCTTATTTTGGCATTCTTATCCTTTGCTGTATATTCCAGTTTCCAGCATGCAACACCATCCACAGTCTCCTCTCCAAGAATGGCAAATGTATCTTTTCCAAGGCTTCTGTCCCCCATGTCGTCGTAGGTGAAGTCAGTTCCCTGGAAGTCATCGTCCTTGCTGGATCCGGAGACACGGCGCACCTTCTTCATGGCAGGAAGATAGAGCCAGCTGTCGCTGTCCTTCGGGCTTCCGTCTGGGTTATCAGGATAATCGAAAGAAAGATAACTTACTCCAGCCACATCCTTTGGTGAACGGAATACAGTGACGCATTTCTTTGTTGTTCCATCCTTCATGTTGAACTGGGCAATCTCCCGCACCCTGCTTTTGCCGCTTTTATCTATAAGAGTGAGAACTGCCACATGGGATGATGTGTTACCGTCAGGAAGATCGTAGACAGCCTTGGCTATCTCCTGGGCTGTCTGGGCAGGGACAGAGGTCACTGCAACCAGCATAATCACAGCACAAATAAGTATAAGTTTCCGCATAATCACTCCTTATTCTTCTCTTTTCCAAAAGGCTTGATGATATATAAAAGCGCCGGTGTTATAGTATAATCTGCCAGAAGAGCTCCTGCAAGTCCTATCACGCACAGGATTCCTATGACAAAGATATAATGCAGCGGGCTTATGATATAAACAAAGAAAACAGAACACAGTATAGCTGTAGTCATGAACATGGACTTGCCTATCTCCCGGAAGGATGCCTCCATAGCCACCTGGTAGGAACCATATTTCTCAAGGCCGTACTTAAGGTGTGTGGTCAGATGTATGGTGTCATCCACTGCAATACCCAGGATCATAGGCATGACTGTCATAGTTATATAATCAAGATAATACCCTAAATAGCCCATGAACCCGGCAATCAGTATGACAGGGGCCACGTTCGGAATCATGCCTATAAGACCGGTGCGCAGGCTTGAGAAAGCAAGAATCAGCATGACAGCGATTACAATGAAAGAGAACAGGAAGGACTTGATCTCTCCCCTCACCATCCGGACAGTCATTTCGGCAAACTCAATCATATCTCCCAGGATACAGCACTGGGCATCGGGGAAAAGCTCTGCCAGCTTCTGATTAATGGCACTGACATTCTTAACCGCCTCCTCGGACTGGAACTGCTCCATATCCACATCTATGGTAGCAATCCTATATTCATCATCCATCAGCTCCGAGAAATCCTTGTGCATCTCTATGTTGGAAAGCTCCATAAGCTGGGCCAGCACATATTCATCATCAGGCACAGTATAGAACTCATCGCTCCCCTCGTTCAAAGCCCGGTTCATCTCCTTGAGAATATCCAGGACAGAGGAGACACGGGGCTTATCTCCCGATTTCTTGGTCAGGGAGAGTGTCCCCAGGAAGTTCTCCAGTTCCTCCAGCTTCTCTATCTTCTCCGGCTGCTTGAAGATATCAACATCATCCTCTCCATAAGAGATCATGACAGAATAGCTGTACATATTTCCCAGATCCTTCCGGATAAGCTCATATATCTTTTTGATATGAGGCATTTTATCTCCAGATATTCCCAGGATGTCAAACTTCACCTGTATGCCCATCATTCCAGGAACACAGGCTGCCAGCACC
Source organism: uncultured Spirochaetaceae bacterium (assembly GCA_902787125.1). Classification (GTDB taxonomy): domain Bacteria; phylum Spirochaetota; class Spirochaetia; order CADAEX01; family CADAEX01; genus CADAEX01. Next base: position 225 of record CADAEX010000114.1, on the reverse strand, counting down.
ACCACGGAGATAAGAATGATAAGCCATTTGCGGCGGAGCACTGTATCGGCCCACCTGGAGAAGGCCATATCCACAGCAGTGGATCCTTTCTCATACTTGGCATTGGGCGCTTTGTCCTTTCCAAAGGAGAAGAATACAGGGATAAGGATAGAGACATATAAATAAACAGCCAGCACCACCAGGGTTGCGGTCTTGCCCACCCAGGCCACCGGACGCATATCCACC
>CADAEX010000113.1 GCA_902787125.1 uncultured Spirochaetaceae bacterium | reverse complement strand
CCAAGACCATAGAACTTAGCCTCGAAAGTTCCGGCAGGAAGCATGGAAACCTCTGGCAGCAGAGGCAGTGAGCGGCCAGTCACATCATCCACAATACCGATTGTGAACTGATTCTTCGGTTTCTTTGATTCCAGATTCTGGAAAACAGAGAGAATATGTGACGGAGTTGTATCCTTTGAGGAAAGACCATAGCGGCCACCGATTATAAGCGGCTTGATCTTGGAATCCTTGAATGCCTCCACTACATCCAGATAGAGAGGATCACCGTTAGCACCAGGCTCCTTGGTACGGTCAAGAACACATATGCGCTTAACACTCTTAGGACAGGCAGCCATAAGGTATTTAACAGAGAATGGCCGGTACAGGTGCACTGTGATAAGACCTGTCTTCCTGCCGTCTTTATTAAGCTTGTCCACAGCTGTCTTCACCACGTCAGAGACAGATCCCATCGCAATAATGATATCCTCTGCATCGCTTGCGCCATAATAGCAGAATGGAGCATACACACGGCCAGTGATCTTGCTGATTTTTTTCATGTAATCGGCAACAATATCAGGAATTGCCTCGTAATATTTATTCTGTGCCTCGCGGGTCTGGAAGTAGATATCAGGGTTCTGGGCTGTACCACGGGTTACAGGATGCTCAGGATTAAGTGCCTTGTCACGGTAACGCTTAAGTGCTTCCCAGTCAACCAGAGGACGCAGGTCCTCCATATTCATCTCCTCAATCTTCTGTATCTCGTGGGATGTCCTGAAACCGTCGAAGAAATGAAGGAACGGAATGCTTCCCTTTATTGCGGAAAGATGGGCAACAGGAGCCAAGTCCATGACCTCCTGGACAGAGCTGGTTGCCAGCATTGCAAAGCCGGTGGCACGGGTAGCCATGACATCGGAATGGTCTCCGAATATTGAGAGAGCCTGTGCAGCCAGAGAACGGGCTGTCACATGGAATACACCAGGAAGAAGCTCTCCAGCTATTTTATACATATTAGGAATCATAAGAAGGAGACCCTGGGATGCGGTGAATGTGGTGGTAAGAGCACCAGCCTGCAGGGAACCGTGTACAGCTCCGGAGGCACCGCCTTCAGACTGCATCTCCACGACTTTGACCTGTTCGCCGAAAAGGTTTTTTCTGCCGTTGGCAGACCATTCATCAACATACTCAGCCATCGGAGATGAAGGAGTAATAGGGTAAATTGCGGCGACTTCACTGAACATATATGCGATATGTGCAGCAGCAAAGTTTCCGTCAACAGTGATCATTTTCTTTGACATGACAACCCCCTCTTATTTTTAGTGAACAGAATAACAAAAACTGGTAAAAAGTACAATATAAAAATTGAAATAATTATAAGATAAATAAATTAAAATAATAAAAAAAATAAATGAACTAAGGGGAATTTATTTATAATCTTCCCTCAAGGTAGGAATTGTATCTATTATTCATTTTCTCAAAGATTTCGCGCTTGATTTCCTTCCGGTCCTTCCCTTCTGTCTTTACAGGCTCCAGAATCTCAATCTCCGCGGTCAGGCTCTTCTGCATAAGCATCTTCCTGAACTGGCTTGGGAACGGAAGACCGTTGAAGTAGCCAATAGTCATAAAATCCTCTGCTTTTACAGGACGTCCGCTGATCTCCTTATACATTATGCACAGTGGAAGAACATCTACTCCGGAGCTTACTGCCGCCTCTATAAGGGCAGAACGGAACGGCAGAAGACCACGTCCATCGGAGCAGCGTCCTTCTGGAAACAGTGTGATGTTAAGGCCGTCATGCAGAGTTCTGCTTATTTTAGGGATTTCTTCCCCTAATGTGGTTATTTTCCTCCGCTCCACAAAAAAGGAACCTCCGAAGAAGCAGATCTGTCCAAGGATAGGCTTGGATCCCATCTCCTTTGATGTTATGAACAGTGTATGGAAATTACCCAGAAGCATCAGGATATCAATGTAGGACATATGATTTCCCATGATATACCAGTTTTTCTCTGATTCAAAAATCTCCTTATTCCTGATGATAACCTTGACCCTGAGAATACTGAGCATGGCCTGACAGCCCCAGGTGGCAACAACCATAAGCTGCCGCCGTTTCTGAACCATATTCTTTGCAGGAAGGATGAAGGCAATGCAGCCCGAGATGAAGAATAACAGCAGAGTGACAAGGGAAAGGATGAATTTGACAACTACACGGACATATTTAATCAGGGTTTCCATATTATTAAAATAAATGGTATAATGGAAAAAAGCAACTACGGGGAGCCTTATATGGAGATAAAAAGTACAGAGCTTAAAGTAAGATATGCCGAGACAGACCAGATGGGAGTTGTGCATCACGCAGTCTACCCTATATGGTTCGAAGCCTGCCGCACTGATTTTATGGAGCAGCTGGGTTACCCCTACAGCCGCATTGAGGAGGAGGGATTCATGACTCCTCTGATTAAACTGGATGTCAACTATAAATCCGGTGCAAAGTATGGTGATACTGTACTGGTGGATGCCAAGATAACAGAGCTTGGGCTTATAAAATTCACTTTCTCCTACACAGTCAAAAGGAAGTCTGACGGCGTGCTTCTGGCAACAGGATCCACCACCCTTGCCTGCTGCGACAAGAACCTTAAAATAATAAACCTCAAGACTGCATGTCCTGAGGTTTACGCTTTACTTGAAGAGCAGCTGGTAAAATAATCAGCGCACCTTGATGTGCTTTACAGTGCCGTCCTCATAGCCGATAAAGGCATCAAGCTTCTTGAGCTTGGTGAAAAGGCCTGTCTCCACTACCCCTGGAATCATGTTGATCTTCTGCTCCATCTCAGGTGGATTTATAGGCTTGTCAAAATGGAGGTCGATAAGTATATTTCCGTTGTCGGTGATAACCGGGCCCATCTTCTTGACAGCCATCCTGACTTCCGGTACTGCACCAAGCGCCTCCATAGCCTTGGAAGCAGTCACACGGGCTTCCCTGACAACCTCTACAGGAACCTTGAAACCGGGGCCGATTCCCTTTACCAGTTTGTCACCTGCAGCAAGAACTGCATAGTGGTCTGATGCGTAGCCTGCAATCTTCTCCTGAAGCAATGCTCCGCCACCACCCTTTACAAGGTTATAGTCCGGGTCAATCTCATCAGCACCGTCGATAGTCAGGTCCAGGTGACCGTCAATCTTAGGGTCGTTCAATGTGACCATGGGAATGCCTGCATTCTGGCACTCAATCTCGCTCTGAGAGCTGGTCACTACTGCGATGATATCAGAAATCTTGCCCTCTTTTAAAAGCTGTCCTATGCGGCGGATAGCCCATTTAGCGGTACTTCCTGTACCAAGACCAAGCTTCATGCCGCTTTTCACCATTGCGTCGGCAGCAGCAAATCCGATTGCTTTTTTAAGTTCCTCGTCAGCCATAGTTTTCTCCTGCATAGATTATAATATAAAAAAAGCGGAGGAACAACCTCCGCTTTATGATTGCACAAACAATGTGGCTTAGTTGACTTTCTTGACAATGTCTACATCAAATTCAATCTTGCTGATGTCTTTGTCAATTTCACCGATAAGCTCAACTGTGTCCTGTGGTCCTACAGTAACTCCGCCCCAGTCTTCGTCATCAATTTCTACTACGATCTCGCCTGTTGCATCCTTGAAAAGATACTTCTCATGGCCAACCTGCTTTACAATATTTCCACGGAGTGTGGCATGTGTGTCATCTTTCATCTTAAGAGCTTTTGAAACTGGTGTTATAGCTGCAGAAGCATTTGTGCCATCTGAGAAGCCACCCTTGGCAGCCTTTTCTCCAGTGAATCCCTGAGCACAAACAAATCCTGTGCAAACTAATACTAAAACTAATACTGTAATAAGTCTTTTCATTTTTTTCTCCTACTGGGAATATAATAAAATTAGTAAAAATAAACAATAAAAATATTGTTATATTTATTTTAAAATATCTATATAAACATCATGTGATTGCGGATAAACCTTGTATTTATAGTCTCCGGCAGGTTTAGCCACAATTGCAATGAACGGAACTTTTTTAATCTTTATTTTCTTATCAAGCTCCAGAAT
>CADAEX010000112.1:4067-5558 GCA_902787125.1 uncultured Spirochaetaceae bacterium | reverse complement strand
AGACGGCAGGAAGACAGGTCTTATCACAGTGCACCTGTACCGGCCATTCTCTGTTAAATACCTTATGGCTGCCTGTCCTAAGAGTGTTAAGCGCATCTGTGTTCTTGACCGTACCAAGGAGCCTGGTGCCAACGGTGATCCTCTCTATCTGGATGTAGTGGAGGCATTCAAGGATTCCAAGCTTAAGCCGCTTATAATCGGTGGTCGCTATGGTCTTTCCTCAAAGGATACAACTCCGTCACATATTCTCTCTGTTTTCCAGAACCTGGAGTCAAAGAAACCGAAGAATCAGTTCACAATCGGTATTGTGGATGATGTGACTGGCCACTCACTGCCGCTTCTGCCAGAGGTTTCCATGCTTCCTGCCGGAACTTTCGAGGCTAAGTTCTATGGTCTTGGTGCAGACGGAACAGTAGGAGCAAACAAAAACTCCATCAAGATCATTGGTGAGAACACAGACAAATACTGCCAGGCCTACTTCGACTACGACAGCAAGAAGTCCGGCGGTTACACATGTTCACACCTCCGGTTCGGAGATCTTCCTATCGCAGCACCATACCTGGTGAATACTCCGGACTTTGTGGCAGTCCATGTTCCTTCTTATCTTGAGAAATATGACTGTCTGCGGGGTCTTAAGAAGGGCGGAACATTCCTTTACAACTCCATCTGGGATCCAGAGGAGACAAAGAAGCATCTTCCTGACAATGTTAAGAAATATCTGGCAGAGAATGACATCAACATGTATATCATCGATGCCACCAAGATTGCTCAGAATATCGGACTTGGCAACAGGACCAACACTATACTCCAGTCTGCATTCTTCAAGATTTCTCAGGTTATTCCTTATGACCTGGCTGTGGAGCAGATGAAGCTGTTTATCAAGAAGTCCTACGGAAAGAAGGGTGAGAACATTGTAAGCATGAACTACGCCGCAGTTGATGCCGGCGCAGATGTAATAAAGCTTGAGATTCCGGAGGAATGGAAGAGTATTGTAATTGAGCAGAAGGAAGATAAGCGCAACATTCCTGAATTCATAAAGAAAGTTGTGGAGCCTATGCTATCCCAGAAAGGCAATGACCTTCCGGTAAGTGCATTCAACGGTTATGAGGATGGTACATTCCCATCAGGAACCACCGAGTATGAGAAGCGTGGTATTGCAGTCAACGTGCCCCATTGGAATCCGGTCAAGTGTATCCAGTGCAACAGCTGTTCCACTGTATGTCCTCATGCAGCGATCCGTCCTGTTGTTATGGACGAGAAGGAAATGAATGGTGCACCTCTCGGTATGATCACCACAGCAATCAAGACTCCTAAGCCATTTGCGGGCATGGGCTACCGCATGCAGATATCAGTCCTGGACTGTACCGGTTGCGGAAACTGTGTGGATGTATGTCCTGCCAAGGATAAAGCTCTGGTGATGAAGCCTCTTGATACTCAGAAGGCAGAGATTGCCAACTGGAATTATGCAATGAAGAAGGTTGCTCCTAAGGA
>CADAEX010000112.1:0-4057 GCA_902787125.1 uncultured Spirochaetaceae bacterium | reverse complement strand
TGCAATGAAGAAGGTTGCCCCAAAGGATGACCTTATAGAGAAGTTTGCCAGCATCCGGAACAGCCAGTTCGCACAGCCTCTCTTCCAGTTCTCTGGTGCCTGTGCCGGCTGCGGAGAGACTCCATATATCAAGCTTCTTACCCAGCTTTTCGGCGAGGAGATGATGGTTGCCAATGCCACAGGCTGTTCCTCCATCTACGGAGCTTCTGCTCCTGCAACACCATACTGCAGGAGCTGCAAGAACGGCTTCGGCCCTGCCTGGGCAAACTCCCTTTTCGAAGATAACGCTGAATATGGCCTTGGAATGGCAATTGCAACCCGCAAGATGCGGGACCGCCTTGAGTCAATAATGAAAGAGGCTATCAACAATGGAGACTGCCCGCCAGATTTAAGCCAGCTTTTCCTGGACTGGATTGACAACAGGGAAAGCACCTATTTAAGCCGCAAGGCAGGGGAGAAGATTGTAGAAAAGATTGAGAGCGGAGATATAACCGGTTCTATTGGAAAAATTATTCTTGAGCTTAAGAACTATCTGGCCAAGAAGTCCCAGTGGATTATCGGAGGCGACGGCTGGGCCTATGATATCGGCTTCGGCGGCCTTGACCATGTTCTTGCTTCCGGCGAGAACGTAAATGTTCTGGTTCTTGACACCGAGGTTTACTCCAACACAGGTGGCCAGTCCAGCAAGGCAACTCCGGCCGGCGCTGTAGCCAAGTTTGCCACATCTGGAAAGAAGATAAGAAAGAAGGATCTGGGGATGATTGCCAAGTCCTACGGCTATGTCTATGTTGCCCAGGTTGCCCTTGGAGCCAGCCAGGACCAGTTCTTCCGGGCTGTAAAAGAGGCTGAGGCCTACAATGGTCCTTCTCTTATAATCTGCTATGCCCCATGTATCAACCATGGACTCAAAGTTGGTATGGCCCATTCGATCCAGGAGGAGAAGAAGGCTGTGGAATGCGGTTATTGGCATCTGTGGCGCTTCAACCCGATTCTTGAGGATATGGGACAGAACGGCTTCATATTGGACAGCAAAGAGCCTGATTGGAACAAGTTCCAGGACTTCCTGAGGGGCGAAGTACGCTTTGATGCACTGACTAAGACCTTCCCGGATGAGGCGAGGATCCTGTTTGAAGTGACTCAGCAGAATGCCGAGTGGCGGTATAACCAGTATAGAAAACTGGCAAAAATAGGCGATAAGGCTTATTAACCTTCTATTTTTAGTATTAATTTCTCAAATTCCTTGATTAAACCTCCTATATACGGTAGTATTAATCAAGGATGGGTTATATGAAATTAGAAATTAACGAAGGTTTGAGTTTTGATGATGTTCTGCTGATTCCTGGTTATACTGACATTGCTCCTGGCGAAGCTGATGTCACTTCCCGGCTTATCGGCAATATATATGTGAATGTTCCAATCATGTCCGCCGCCATGGACACTGTAACCGATGCCCGCATGGCTATTGCCCTGGCTCTTGAGGGTGGAGTCGGTGTCATCCACCGTAACTTCAAGCCCCATCAGCAGGCCGAAGAGGTTGAGAAAGTCAAAAGATACCTCAACTGGGTCATCAAGAATCCTGGAGTTATCGACCAGAATGCAACTCTTGCAGATCTCCGCAATCTTATGGTTGCAAACAATGCTTCCGGTATTCCTGTTGTAAACAGAAACAAGCGGCTCTGCGGTATCGTGACCTCCAGAGACCTCCGTTTCTGCACCGACGACCGGGTTCTTATCAAAGATATCATGACCAAGAAGGTTATCTACGAGAAGGGAACTCCTTCTGTTGAATCTGCCCAGAAGAAATTTGATACATACAAGATTGAGAAGCTTCCTGTAATCGATGAAAAGCATCGTGTTGTCGGACTTCTTACATATAAGGATATGGATAAGAAGCGCCGTCATCCGAATGCAGCTCTTGATGGCACCGGAAGACTTCTGGTAGGTGCCGCAATCTCTCCTAAGGACTATGACCAGCGGATTCCGCTCCTTATGGAGAGCAATGTTGACTTTGTCATCATGGATACAGCAACTGGTGATACCAAGGAATCTGCGGCTGCAATCCGGGATATCAAGAAGAAATATAATATTCTTGTCATGGGCGGAAACACAGTTACCGCAGAAGCTACAAAGCGTCTTATCGACGCTGGCGCCGATGCAGTTAAGATTGGTATCGGTCCGGGGTCAATATGCACAACCAGAATCATCTCCGGCTGCGGTATGCCTCAGTTCTCTGCTGTCCTTGACTGTGCCGAGGAAGCTAGAAAATATGATATTCCAGTTATCGCAGACGGCGGTATCAAATACTCAGGCGATATTGTCAAAGCTCTTGCAGCCGGCGCCAGCGCTGTTATGATCGGTAACCTGTTTGCAGGTCTTAAAGAGGCTCCTGGTAGAGAGATCATCTACGAAGGACGTATCTTCAAGGAGTACAGAGGCATGGGTTCCTTGAGCGCAATCGGTGCAGGAAGCGGTGACCGTTACTGCATGAAGCCGGGCGAGGATCCGGTTCCGGAGGGAATCGAAGGAAGAGTCGCATTCAAGGGCGAGCTCAAGCCTTATCTGCACCAGCTTGTCACCGGTATCAAGAAAGGTATGGCATACTGTGGCTGCCACAACATAGATGAGCTCAAGAAGTACCGCAAGTTTGTGAAGATTACAGGGGCAGGTCTTAAAGAGAGCCATGTCCACGACATCTCCATAACTCACGAGGCACCTAACTACAGCAAGTAAGATGTCTTATAATTTTGACACTGTTGTAGACAGGCGCTCAACCGGTTCTGTCAAATTTGACATCAGACATGATCTGCTGCCCCTTTGGGTGGCAGACATGGATTTTCCCCTCCCTGATGAAATTCTCTCTGTAATAAAGAAAAGGGTAGACCACGGTATCTTCGGCTACACCATGACCGGACCATCCTACTGGAAGGCTCTGGACAGCTGGTGTTCCAGGGAATACGGCTATAATGTAAAGCCATCGGAGTGGGTGACAGTGCCTGGTGTAGTCTATAGCCTGTCTATTGCCATAAGAGCAGTCACAGAGCCTTCTGATGCAGTTTTGATTGAGCAGCCGGTCTATTATCCGTTCAGTCAGGTTGTAAAGGATAACGGGCGCAATCTTATAGTTGCTCCTCTCTGCTTTAACAAAGGCAGATATACCCGCGATCTTTATGCGTTTGAGAAGGCAATCCGGGAGAACAATGTCAAAGCGTTTATTCTTTGCAGCCCCCATAATCCGGTGGGTCGTGTGTGGAGCGGGGAGGAGCTTCTGGCTGTTGCAGAAATCTGCCGCCGCTATGGAGTCACTGTGATTGTAGACGAAATCCACTGTGACTTCATCAGGCCTGGAATAAAGTTCACATCCTTTGCAACCCTTGGTGATGAATATAAGGAGAAGTTAATTCTCTGCACAGCTCCAAGCAAGACCTTCAACCTGGCAGGGCTCCAGGTCTCAAACATATGGATTCCGAATCCAGAGATCAGAGAACAGTTTAAGAAAGAAAACCGGGCCAACGGCTACAACGAGATCAATGCTCTTGGAATGACGGCGGCAGAGGCCTGTTATAACCAAGGAAAGCCCTGGCTTACAGAGCTGAAAGCATATCTTGAGGGAAACATAGCCTTTGTCAAAGACTTCATTGCCAGGAAGATGCCTGAAGTCCATCTGGTGGAGCCGGAAGGGACATACCTTTTATGGCTCGATTTCCACGGCACAGGACTTTCGGATAATGAAATGAAAGAGAGAGTGGAGAACAGAGCCAAGCTGTGGCTTGACCATGGTGATATGTTCGGAGCAGGGGGAGAGCTTTTTGAGCGCATAAATATAGCCTGTCCCCGGAGCATCCTGGAACAGGCTATGAATCAGCTTGCTGAAGCTTTTAAATAATCATTCTTTTACTTTTCCAAATTGATCAAACAGTGGCAGCTTGTGAAGGGCTGTGATATCAGGCCGTTCCATGGCATCGCCTTCTGCCAGTACAGCCATCTTTCCCACAATATTGCCGCCAGCCTTCTTGACCAGCTCCTCCATTGCCTTCAATGAACTTCCTGTGCTTATCAC
>CADAEX010000111.1 GCA_902787125.1 uncultured Spirochaetaceae bacterium | reverse complement strand
CAAGGGAGATACATCATGCATTTCGGATTCAATGAAATGATGTGGTTCGCAGTTCTCATAGTGAACTTCATCATTGTACTGGCTGTCTACCGCTTCATGGGCAAGACAGGTCTTTTCGTGTGGATGGCAATCGCCAGCATTCTGGCAAACATACAGGTGCTCAAGCTGGTTGATTTCTTCGGCTGGAACATAACCCTGGGCAACGTGCTCTACGGCACCTCCTTCCTGGCTACCGACATAATATCGGAGAACTATTCCAAGGAGCTGGCCCATAAATCGGTGTGGGTAGGGTTCTTCGCCATGATCTCCATGATCATACTCATGACATTGTCATGCCTCTTCATCCCTGCGGCAGATGACTTCGTGTCGGATCACATGAAGGCCATTTTCACCGTGATTCCCCGGGTATCCTTCGCAAGCCTTGTGGCATACCTTGTATCCCAGAACCACGATGTATGGGCATACCACTTCTGGATGGAGAAGTTCCCCGACACCAAGTTCATCTTCATAAGGAACAACCTGAGCACCATGGTGAGCCAGCTTATAGACAGCGCCATCTTCACCACAATAGCCTTCGCCGGGATGTACCCCTTCGGAGTGCTGGTGCAGATCATAATCTCAACCTATGTCCTCAAGTGGCTGGTGGCATTGTTTGACACAGGCTGTGTTTACATAGCCGCCAGCTGGTTCAAGAATGGTAAAGTGCAGGAGATGTGATGGACAAAGGCTTCCAGGAATATCTTGAACAGTTTGTGGAGTTCACCAGCCAGTACAATAAAGAGATTTATTACGGCAACCAGGGACGTGACGACATCCAGGCCCCGGTGGAGCCCGAGATAGGGCGGTTCCTGGCCTTCCTTGTCAGGATGACAGGGGCAAGAAAAGTGCTGGAACTGGGGACCGGAGTGGGCAATTCCACCATCTGGCTGGCGGAGGCTGTGAAGGAGACCGGCGGCAATGTGACCACAGTGGACAATCACCCCCGCACATGGAAGGAAGCCACTGCCAACATAGAGAAATCGGGGCTGGGGGAGTATGTCACCATGCTACACTCCGATGCCGACGAGGCTGTCCGCAAGCTGCGGGAGCAGAACCTCCAGTTCGACATCATCTTCCAGGACTGCGCCAAGTACATCTACACCGTGATCTACGAGGATGTGGCCGCTTTAGTCAGGAAGGGGGGCATAATTGTGGCAGACGACACCATGTTCCCTGTGTGCGCTAATGTGCGGGAGAACCTGGGCCGCCACATGGACCGGTACAACCGCCAGATGTTCTCAGACAGACGCTTTTTCTCCACCATGCTCCCCATAGGCCACGGCATGACCATCAGCTGGAAAAATTTCTGAAAAATTGTAAAATAGACTTTACAAATATTCCATGATATTGTAAACTCAAATTATGGAAAGGTTATTTGAGCATTACAGAAATAAATTAGCATTCACCAAGACAGCCTTTGTCAGGAGCCTGGAGCAGAACATCGACTGGAAATCCAGGCTCATCGGCATACGGGGACCCAGAGGGGTCGGCAAGTCCAACCTCATGCTCCAGCATATCAAGAAGGCCTTTAAGGAAGATTACAGCAGGGCACTCTATGCCAGCCTTGACGACCTTTATTTCGCTGACAACTCCCTTTCCCACCTTGCAGAGCAGTTCACCCGGCGGGGTGGAACCCATCTTTTCCTGGACGAGGTCCATAAGTATCCCAAGTGGGATCAGGCTGTGAAAAGTCTCCATGACAACTACCCGGGACTCTCCATTGTATATGCCGGATCCTCTCTCCTTGAGAAACAGGCCCATACCTATGATATGCAGGGCCTTTCCTTCAGGGAATACCTTGCCTTCAACACCAACAGGGAATACCCCATATTCTCCCTTGAGGATATCCTGACCCGCACCGAGGAGATCTCCGCAGATCTTGCCTCCGTGATAAAGCCTTTCAAATATTTCGACAATTACCTCAGGATGGGCTATTATCCCTTCTTCATCCTGGGGGAGAAGAACTATTTGAGCCGGATGAATGAGACCATCAACATGATCCTGGATATAGAGCTTCCTATCCTGCGCAATATGGAAACATCTTCCATCCCCAAGATACGCAAGCTGCTGGCAGTCATAAGCAAGGCTTCCCCATGCGTGCCCAATGTGGCTTCCCTGGCTTCTCATATAGGAGTTGCCCGGCAGACACTGCTCTCTTATTTAAAGCACCTGGAGGAGGGAAACCTTATTGTGCTGCTCTATAAAGGGGCGCGGGGAACCGGATCTCTTGTAAAGCCCGACAGACTGTACCTTGAGAACTCCAACCTTATGCATGACCTGATGGACCATGAGGCGGCACTCTCCGATTCCCTTGAGACATTTGTTCTGAACCAGCTGAAGAAGGACCATGATATAAAGCTGACTGCTTCCGGGGATTTCCTGGTTGATGACCGGCACACATTCAGGATGTGCAGCGGTAACAGGAAGCAGAAGCAGGCAAAGGATGAGGGCAATTCTTATATAATTGCTGATGACATTGAGATCGGTTCAGGCAGCCTTATACCGGTCTGGCTTTTAGGATTTTTATATTAATAGGAGGTATGTATGCCAATCGACAAGACAAAACTTACAAATGCAATGCTTATAAAAGCAGCAAATTGCGAGACTGCTGAGGAGCTGATTGCGATGGCCAAGGCAAATGGTATCGAGATTACAAAGGATGAGGCAGAAGCCTATCTGGCAGAGCTTGATAACTCTGAACTGGATGCAGCAGAGCTTGATAAAGTTGCCGGAGGTTATTGCTTAACTGACTGCATAGATCCAGACTGTATAGAAAAAGGTATGTTTCACCCCTGATAGGAGGAATATTACTATGCCTATTGACAAGTCAAAGATTACAAAAGAGATGCTTTCTAAAGCAGCAAAGTGTGAGACAGCTGAGGAACTGATTGCGCTGGCTAGGACAGAAGGAATCGAGATCACAAAAGCAGAGGCCGAGGCTTACCTTGCAGAGCTTGATAACATTGAGCTTGACAGCAAGGTTTTGGACAAGGTGGCAGGTGGCAACAAAGCCTGCTGGCATTGTCTGGATAATTGCGGGGAAGACACTTGCCCTTGCCGGGATTAGGAGGAAAATATGCCAATCGATAAGAAAAAGTTAACAAAAGAGATGATGATTAAAGCAGCACAGTGCGAGACTGCCGACGAGCTTATAGCACTTGCAAGGACAGAAGGAATGGAGATCACAAAGGCTGAGGCCGAGGCTTACCTTGCAGAGCTTGATAATATTGAGCTTGACAGCAAGGCTTTGGACAAGGTGGCAGGTGGCTATAATATATGCGAGAATTATGGTCAGGCATGCCCGGGTTATATAAATGTAGGATGATTATATGCCAATAGATAAGACAAAGTTAACAAAAGCGATGCTGAATGAAGCAGCAAAGTGCGAGACTGCCGAGGAACTGATTGCTCTGGCTAAGGCTGGCGGTTATGAGCTGACAAAAGAGGAAGCGGAATCTTATATGGAGGAACTGTCTGATTTTGAATTAGATGGTACAGCACTGAATAATATTGCCGGTGGTAAGTGTTATATGTATACTCACCTGGATGATATTATGTGACCAGAAGGTAAGATTATATGCCGATCGATAAGACAAAAATGACAAAAGAGATGCTTAAGAGAGCAGCAATGTGTCAGACCGCTGATGAACTGATTGCGCTGGCAAAAGGTAACGGCATTGACATAACAAAGGAAGAGGCCGAGTCATACCTGGCAGAGCTTGATAATATTGAGCTTGACGGCAAGACTTTGGATAAGGTGGCCGGTGGTATAAATCACGGAGGAACCTATCAGTGTCCTTCTGAAGAGTGCAGGAATTATTGTTACTATAACCAATGGTATGAATGATTAAACTTAGGGTATAAAGGGAGAAATATATGCCAATCGATAAGACAAAAATAACAAACGATATGCTGGAAAAAGCTGCAAAATGCAAGACTGCAGATGAGCTTATTGCCCTTGCGAAGAGAGCAGGAATCGATATCACCAAGGCCGAGGCCGAGGCCTACTTGGATGAACTTCAGAATTAT
>CADAEX010000110.1 GCA_902787125.1 uncultured Spirochaetaceae bacterium | reverse complement strand
CTGCTGCCTGTAATCCAGAGCGGAAAGCTGGAGGACCGGGATGTATGCTTCCTGGCACTTCATGGGGGCAACGGCGAGAACGGCATGATGCAGGGCTTTCTGGACATAATGGGAATCCCCTACACAGGCCCAAACCACACATCTAGCGCCTGCTGCATGGACAAGGATATAACCAAGACACTGTTTGTGCGCAACGGCGTTCCTACCCCGAAATGGATGATGATGCCTGTGACTGCTGAGAAAGCTGTGGCAGAACTTGGGCTCCCGCTGGTTGTAAAGCCTAATAAGGAAGGCTCCACCGTGGGTCTTACAGTGGTCAAGGATATAAAGGATTTTGACAATGCTGTGAAATTTGCGTATAATTATGATACAGAGGTGATGCTGGAGCAGTTCATCCCTGGGCGTGAGTTCACTGTGGGTGTTCTGGACGGTCAGGCCCTGGCTGCCGGAGAGATCATCCCGAAGCTGTCGGAGATTTTCGACTACCAGAGCAAATATATGCCAGGAGGATCAGAGGAGATCTTCCCTGCCCCGATAAGTAAAGAGCTGTCGGACAGGATGAGGCAGATTGCCCTGGATGCGGCAAAGGCTGCCAAGATAGAGAGCTACTGCAGGGTGGACTTCCGCCTGGACAAGGATGGAAACCTGTTTGTGCTCGAGATCAACACACTGCCGGGCATGACCAGTGCCAGCCTCTTGCCAAAGTCGGCAAAAGCTGTTGGAATATCATTCGGTCAGCTGTGCGAGAGAATCTGCACCATGGCACTTAGGAGAAAGTGATGGCAAAAGAGAAGAAGACACCTATTGTAGAACGCAAGAAAGTTGTTACAATTGAATATACACTTAAGGATGAGCATGGCAAGGTCCTTGAGGATAAGAACACATTGACATACCTCCACGGATTCAAGAATATTGTGCAGGGTCTTGAGGAGGCACTGGAGGGAAAGAAGATCGGAGATACACTCTCTGTGGCTGTTCCTCCCGAGAAAGGATACGGAATAAGGGACGAGAACATGGTCTTCACACTGCCCAAGGAGAACTTCCTGAGCAAGATGGGAGATGATGAGGAGCTGAACGAGGTCCAGAAAGATGTGAAAGTCGGTATGGAATTCGAGACTGCCATTGATGATGTTCCCTACATCCTTACTGTAATAAAGGTGGATGACAAAGGTGTGACTGTGGATGCAAACCATCCGCTGGCTGGAAAGGCCCTCTTCTTTGACGTGAAGGTGACTGACATCAAGGAGGCGCTGAGCGACGAGCTGGTCCAGGGCTTCCCTATGGCACCGGAGGAACGGTAAGGTTATAATAAAGTAAACATCGGGCTGTAGCGCAGTTGGTTAGCGTACAAGTCTGGGGGACTTGGGGTCACCGATTCGAGTTCGGTCAGCCCGACTGAATATGGTGCTGCTGTAAAAGGCAGCACCTTTTTTTTCAGAACTTCTTCTGGCCGTCCAGAATGAACATCTTGTCTGTCTTGGTCAGGATCTCAGGCTTGTGGACAGTATCTTCCCACTTCTCCGGAGCAACCTCCTCGAAAGAGATGGAGATAGCCTGGGGCGGGCAGCCCCACTCCTCCAGGAACACCTGGTTGATCCTTTCTGCTACTCTCTTCTTGATCTCCTTATCCTTTGGATAGGCTTTGATTGCAATGTATGGCATATATTCCTCCTTTTTTAATGCTTTCTGAATATCTCAACCGGATTGATGCGTCCTGCCCGCCGTGCCGGGAGCCAGGATGCAACCACGGCGAAGAGCACCGCCAGGGCCGCCGCCGCTGAAAGCTTATACAAACTCAGCTCCACCGGTATCTTCTCAAGGTAGTAATCTGCATCGAACAGGTCGAAGTGGAGCACTGCGCTTATAAAATCGATGATCTCGTTTATGTTGATGGCAGCCGCAATACCGAAGGCAGTGCCCAGGGCGGCGGCGCAGATGCCGATGAAAAGGCCGGTAAGGACGAATATGCCGGAAACATCGCTGTCAGAGGCTCCGGCACTCTTGAGCAGTGCTATATCCTGCCGTTTCGAGATGACCATCATTATCATGGATGAAGAGATATTCACCGATGCCACTCCCATGATAAGAATCATTATGAAGACCAGGAACTTCTTTGTGGTGTTAAGGGATGCCACAAGGCTATCGTTAAGCACATCCCAGGTTGCCACCTGAAGGCCGCCGGAAAGGTATCTGATCTCGTCTGCCACCTCAAAGAGCTGCCCTGTATGAGGACTTTCAACTTTAACACCGATCATGCGGCTGGAATCTTCCTTGAAAAGCTTCTCCCCATATTCCTGGGTGATGAATGCAGAGAGCATATCCAGTTCCTGATATCCAGAGCTGTAGATTCCTTTTACTGTAAACCGTGTAGGGCGCAGCAGCATAGGACGGCCGGGTATGACCTTTGCGGTAAGGAGCTTTATCTCGTCCCCTACACCAGCCTTAAGGCGCTGGGCTGTCTCGGTGCTTATTATAAGACTGTCAGGCTCCGACAGGTCAAACTCCCCATCCTTGACTGTGATATACCGGCGAAAGCCCTCATCCTCTTTAAAAAGGGTATCGGGAATACCTCGGACTGTGATTCCTGTCCTTCCCTTCTCCCCATAAAGGATTCCTCCCCCCTGGGTGTAAGGGAATGCATATGTCACACCCCCGATATTGCGTATCTTCTCAAGAAGTTCATCCTCTTTCTCCACTGCCTCTTTATCTGCCAATGTCACCTGCATGTGAAAGCTGCTTATCTCCATGTACCGGTCCACAATTCCCTGCATCATGCCGTCGGAGATCTCCAGCACCACCACCAGCGGAATAATGCTTATGGCTGCTCCGATTATGGCACCCCTGATATGGCGGAATGCCCCGGAACCGCTTTTGCTGAAGAGAGTCTTGAATGCGTAGAACAGGGAGAAGCGCCGGATCATAGCTCGATGAATTTCCCCTTTTCAAGCTTGACCCTGATGTCACCATGGGATGCTATAGTTGGGTCGTGGGTAACCAAAATAAGAGATGTCTTACGTTCTTCCACAATCTGGAATAAAAGTTTTTCCACCAGCCTGGAGTTGTCCTGGTCCAGGTTTCCGGTAGGCTCGTCTGCCAGAAGCAGAACCGGGTTGTTCACCAATGCCCTGGCAACTGCCACACGTTGCCTTTCGCCGCCTGAAAGCCTGGATGGATAGAAGTCTTTCCTGTGGGTCATCTTAACGCTCTCAAGCAGCTCTGCAGCCCTATCAGCAGCTTCCTTTCTGGAAAGACCTGCCACCATTGCCGGAATCATGACATTCTCAAGGGCAGAAAGCTCTTTCAGGAGATAATGGAACTGGAACACAAAGCCTATGGTGTGGTTTCTGTACCGGCACAATCCCGCAGCATCAAGAGAAGTGATATCGGTGCCGTCCACGATTATCTGGCCGCTGTCGCACTGGTCCAGGGATCCCACCATGTTAAGGAAGGTGGACTTGCCGCAGCCGCTCTCGCCAGTTATGACCATCCGTTTCCCGGCAGGGAGGGAAAAGTTCAGATCCTTTATTATGTGAAGCTTCTCGTCGCCGTTCTTATAGCTTTTATACAGATTTTTGACTTCCAGAATATTCATCATTCACACCTCAAGACCGATGCCGGATTCTTCACATCCAGCTTTTTTACTGCCAGGTAGGCAGATACCAGCGCCGCAAAGAAGGCAAAGAAGAATGCAAACATAACCTCGCTGAACATGACCTGGACCGGCACCTCCTGGATGTAGAAGTAGGCCGGGGAGAACAGCTGGAACTGTACCCCCGCAAAGTCGAACAGACCGCCGAAAAGCTTTGAAAAAACCTGTCCCGGCCAGGAGACCACCTTGCCCGCTATTGCAAATATTGCATTCAGATTTATGGAGATAAGGAGCCCCAGGGCAACCCCTAAAGTTCCTCCTAAAAGTCCCACGAAAGCACCTTCGGTGATAAAGATGCGTCTCATATCCTGCTCCCTCACTCCCAATGAATAGAGCACTGCGATATCCTCAATCTTCTCTGAGACTGAACGGCCACGAAGATAAGGCAGATAAGGAACATCATGGCATATTTTTCCATCCGAAGGGCACTGAAGAATGCCTTGTTGTATTCCCGCCAGGAGACTGCCTGTGCTCCGGTTATTGTGGAAAGGCGGTTGACTATGGCCTTGTCACGGTACAGGTTGTTGATTTTTATTCCCAGCTTTAAATCTGCAGGACCGCTCTGGAGCATCGGGACGCTCTCCAGTGACATGATAGCCAGATTGCGGTCATATTCGTAGTAGCCGGTCTTGAATATGCCAGTAACCTTGAAATCTATATTTTTCGGTTTAAGGGAGTTGAAGGTTTCCCCGGAAAGAGCCATCACCACAAAGCTGTCACCAACTTTAAGCCGCAGATACCGGGCCAGTTCGCTGCCCATTATCACACTGTCGGCCCCCTTAAGGTTAAAGGCTCCGCCAGTTATCTTAAGAT
>CADAEX010000109.1 GCA_902787125.1 uncultured Spirochaetaceae bacterium | reverse complement strand
GGGATACGTAATTCTGAATTCGACCAATGTCCTAGCCATACTTGTAATAATTTTCAGGTTGCTTAAAAGGAAATATATTATGCCGATTGACAAATCAAAAATCACAAAAGAGATGCTGGAAAAGGCATCGGAATGTAAGACAGCAGACGAGGTGATGGCCCTTGCAAAAGCCAACGGTTTCACACTTACTAAAGAAGAGGCCGAAGTGTACATCGCATAGAAGTATTTATGAACAAACTTGACTTAAACTCACTTACAAAAGAGCAGATTGCAATGGCTGCTAAGTGCAAGACACCAGAAGAACTCATAGAGCTGGCTAAGAAAGCCGGTGTTGAGTTGACTATTGAAGAGGCACAGGCCTACCTTGATGAGCTTGAGAACGTGGAGCTGGATGAGGCAACCTTGGAAAAAGTTGCCGGCGGTGGGAAGCCTGGCAGCTGTCAAGTTAGAATGTACTCTAGCAATAAATAATGGAAATGACCATTGGAAAATAAGTGCGAGTATCTGATTGTAGGTGGTGGCCTTGCAGGCTGCTCCCTAGGTTATCTGCTCCGGAAATCAGGTGCCGATGTGCTGATTCTGGAGAGACTGGACGCAAAGAGAAAGGACAAGCTTTGCGCAGGTCTTACAGGAACCGCGGGACAGAAAGAGTTTGTCTCAATTTTCGGAGAACCGGCCTGGAATAGTCTTGATTTTTTTTCTTATTCGGTGCTGCGGGAGCAGTTGGGTGGCAAAGAGATTTGCAGAACCGGAAAGCTTTTCGGGACAAATCGGAAAGTAATGGACGATGCTGCACTGCAATGTTATCTGGATTCGTGCGGCAGACTCATAGACCATGCCACAGTCAGGACCATCGATACAGATGCAGGAAAAGCCCGGTGCATTAACTTTCAAAAAAAGCAGGAATTTGATGTATATTTCTCTAAAATCATAGGTGCCGATGGAGCACGTTCTACAGTGCGCCGCCTGCTGACAGGAAAAGTGCCTGACTGTGCCTTTGCAGTAGAATCTGATGCCCCTTTCTGTGGCGACAAGGGAATCTTATCCTATCTGTCCCATAGCATCGGTTATTGCTGGTATCTGCCCAGAGGAAAGGATGCCACTGTGGGCTGTGGTTATTACCACTATGACAATAAAAATATCGCTTCCATCTGCATTGAGGAGATGAAGGATTTCTGCCTGCAAATGGGGATAACTCCCACAGGAAAGGTCCGGGGTGCCTTCCTCCCCTCAGGACTCGATGTGCTTCTAAGATTCGGATCAAGCGCATACTTTGTGGGAGACGCCGCCGGACTTATCAAAAACACCTCTGGTGAAGGCATCGTATATGCGCTACTTTCAGCCCGCCTTTTAGCCGAGGCCTTATCGGGCGGCACCCCATACGAAGAAGCCATGGCCCCATACACAGAGGCAATCATTAAAAAGGCGAAGGATGCAAAAAAAATTCAGTTCCTGAAGTGTTTCACAATTTTAGCAAAAGGCATCCCTGCTCGGTAATATTTGCTGGGGTTATTAGGCCAGACTGCGTTCATTTTTATTGACAACTGTTTAAATTATTTACTAATCTATAATTCAGGAGACGACAAATGGATAAAGTTGCTGGTGGGTGCAATCTAAGAGGACAGAAAAAATTGATAATTTTTTTTTAAAACCTGTCAATTTTGATAAATAAGGTTCGTATATATAAGTGAGATGGACGAAATAGAAAATCTTTTTAAGCAGTCAGATTTCTCATCAGAGAACATAGGCCTTGAGACCAGGATATGGAATCGGATTATGAAGCATCATAGCGTTGAGCTGACAACAGAACAGGCCCAGGCATATCTTGATGAGCTTGAGGATGTGGAGCTGGACAAAGAGACATTGGATAAAGTTGCCGGCGGAGGCCATAACCCCGGTGCCTGCCAGGTTAAAAAATCCCAGAATAAGAGTTGGTCTAATTAATACTAAATCAAAGGAGACAACAAATGGAAAAACTAAACCTTAATTCCTTAACTAAAGAGCAGATTGCACTGGCTTCCAAGTGCCAGACACCTGAGGAACTCATTGAGCTTGCAAAGGAAGCCGGTGTTGAGCTGACTAAAGAAGAGGCACAGGCCTACCTGGATGAGCTTGAGAATATGGAGCTGGACAAAGAGACTTTGGATAAAGTCGCCGGTGGTGATGGAACAACTAGGACCATAAATGCAAAGTTGTATGGCTGATAAAGTTGCCGGCGGTGGCTGCGATAAATCTAGATATTCTCCTTGCACAAACAAAACATGAATAAGATGACGGTACAATACGGGGAGACTGGTAAAAATTGAGAGTAAGCACATACGAGCTTTTTCTTCCTCTTATCAATGAGAAAGAAGAAGAGATAAAAGATAGGACTATTCTGTTCAATGGCCTTTATGGTGCATTGGATATCCTGAAGAAAGAAGATGCCGACAAGGTAAAATCCGGGGATTTTGATAAACTTCCCCTGGCCCTGCGGGAAAAGCTTCTTCTGCGGGGACATATCACCTGCAAGACCGAGGAAGATGAGGTTGCCGATCTTAAGCTGATGGGCCGCATATACAGGACTATCATTGCCAGAAGCAGTATAGGACCAGTAATCTTGCCTACTTATGACTGCAATTTCCGCTGTCCCTACTGCTTTGAGCAGCACCGGCTGTGCAAAGGCCAGGAATGGCTGAACCTGAACATGAGCCCGGAAATGATTGAATCTGTGTTCCATACTCTTAAAGATTATAAGAACAGGGGTTACAAAGTCACCGGATGCACCCTGTATGGCGGAGAGCCACTCCTGGCCAAGAACATGGAGACTATACGCTCAATTTGCCAGCACTGCAAAGATATGGACCTTAAGATAAATGCCATCACCAACGGGTATGAGCTTGAATCTTACATAGACCTGATCAAGGAATTCAAATTCGTAAACCTGCAGATTACCGTGGACGGCGTGAAAGATGTGAACGACAGGATGAGGCTCCACAAGAGCGGCTGTGGCACATATGATAAAATCCTTAAGAATATTGAGCTGGCACTTAAGAATGATATACAGATAAGTATGCGTGTCAACATAAACCGTGGGAACCTACATGGCATTAAAGAGCTGGTTGACGATATCAAAGCCCATGGATTCCTGGAATATAAGAATTACAGATACTATTTCAAAGCCATAAATGATGATGCTCATTCCGAGAACAATGTGATGGAGCATGAGATCATAGATGAGCTTCTGAGCATAGGATTCACAATGCGGGATGCTATAGAGCATCAGAGCCAGTACAGTGTCCCTGCAGAGGCGCTGATGGAGCTGCTTAAGAAAGAGAACTACCCGGACTTCAATCCATGCTATTGTGGTTCCGAATCTGGAATGATGGTCATTGATCCAGCTGGAAAAGTGTACCAGTGCTGGGACGTGGTGGCCAAGGAAGATGCTGTTGCAGGATATATCAACCAGGAGACAGGCCAGGCAGTCTGGAACTTTGAGAGGGCTAAATGGAAGACCCGTACAACAGACCTTATGGAAGCCTGCCAGAAATGTCCGTATATATTTACCTGCCGTGGTGGCTGCGGATCAAGAGCCAAGTATACACATGGCAGTTTCTTCAGGGAATGCTGCGGCGAATTCAAAGAAATATCAGATTTTGTAATCTCCAGGGTATGTGGTGCCGACTGGGAGAAAAACCATCAGGAAGAGCTTACTTTGTCCCTGGCAGGACCTGTCTCCAGGATTTCAGAAACAGACCGGAAGATTATAATGGAGACCCGGAGCCAGAAAGAGATGATGAATATTCTGGAAAAGACAGGATTTACATTTAAAAAGGAGAAATAAAATGCCGATTGACAAGACAAAAATCACCAAAGAGATGCTTGAGAAAGCATCTCAGTGCGAGACTGCTGAAGAGCTTATAACTCTGGCCAAAACTGAAGGATTTGAAATTACCAAGGCTGAGGCAGAGGCTTACCTGGCTGAGCTTGAAAATGTGGAGCTGGATACGACCGAGCTGGATAAAATCGCCGGTGGTGGATGCTATATGGTTAAATACTGTCCTAAGAATCTGATCTGATTAATATATGCCATTTATTTCTGCCCAAGAGTACCTATCTTACCGATATGATGTTCTGAATGAACCGGCCCTTCTTCCCCTGCCAGATGAACCTTTTACCGCTTTGTGGAAAGAGGCGGCCGGGGAA
>CADAEX010000108.1 GCA_902787125.1 uncultured Spirochaetaceae bacterium | reverse complement strand
TTCATATTTCCTCCATCACTTCTTTATCAGGAAGATCACATCGTTGAACAGTGTGAATATCATAAGCGTTATCAGGAATGCAAAGCCTATCACCTGATAGCGCACCGCAATCTTCGGCTGGAACTTCTTTCCCCGGATCATCTCGATGAAACAGAAGAATATCTGGCCGCCGTCCAGGGCAGGGATAGGAAGCAGGTTCATGAAGAAGAGGGCAATATTGATAAGAGCCACAAAGTTCAGGAACATGGCAAGTCCTGCGCTTATTCCCTCTGCAAAGCCCTGGGTTGTGATCTCTCCCAGCATATATGTTATCCGGATAGGACCGGAGACAGCCTGGTTCAGGTTCACTCCCGCAAAGAGCAGCTTGAGGCTCCGTACTGTAAGTGACAGGGTCTTGAATGATTCTGATATTCCCTTGTGGACAGCCTGGAATACATTGAGAGGCTCGCTCCTGTAGGTCTGCATCTGGAAGGAGAGGCCTGGATCCACCAGTCCGTCATCATTGTAGTCCAGCACCTGGGTCAGTCTCTTTTCTGTTCCGTCCCGGAGCACAACAAGGTCTATCTTGGCAGGCTTGGTCCACAGCACCTTGACAAAGTCCATGTACTGGGTCACTTTCTCTCCGTTGGCACTTAAGATGGTGTCGCCTGTCTTAAGCCCTGCTATGTAGGCAGATGAACCTTCCTTTATATTTCCAACAACAGGATCTATCCAAGGATAGATGCCCACCTGCCCGGCACCTGTTGATTTATCCAGCTTAGGAGTTATGGCCAGCTTTATGATCTCGCCGTCACGGTCTACAGTCATATCCAGTTTCTCCTGGGCTTTGGTGGCAATAGCTTCCCTCAGGTCCTGGAAATGCTCTATGCTCTTTCCGTTTACAGCAGTTATATAGTCCCCTGTCTTAAGTCCTGCCTGATCTGAGGCGAAGGGGCCTGATTCCTGTGCATATTCCGATGCCAGCACAATCCGGTTCGGAGGGCTGGTTGTGGTTATGCCTCCCATCCATACAATGGAGAAGCAGATGATTGCGAACACCAGATTCATGAAAGGACCGGCAAAGTAGATTATGGCTTTCTTCCAGGCAGGAGCTGTGCTCAGGGAGTCATGGTTATCCTCGTATACAGTGTCGTCATCAAGGATCTCCTCTCCCTTCATCTTGCAGTAGCCCCCCATAGGTAGCAGGGAGATGCAGTATTCGGTGTCTCCTTTCCTGAATGAGAAAAGCTTTTTACCCCAGCCGATGGAGAAGGTGAGCACCTTGACTCCGCAGAGCTTGGCAGCCATGAAATGCCCCGACTCGTGGAAGAACACCACCAGGCCAAGGCCGAATATTCCGATTATTATGTTAAGCATAGGTATATAATAAGATAATAATAAATCGGTGCAGAGAAAATAAGAGAATCGATATTATCCATTATTCCACCCCGTCCAGGAATGTAGTTTCCTGAGTCCTTGATATGGGATGACCGCTTCATGGCCGATTCTATAAGGTCGCCGGCAGGAGCCACTATGCCTATGATACAGCTTATGAGTATGGCTTTGAAAATTGAGCCGCCGAATATAGGAGCTCCCATATAATAGATGACCACTGCACCCACTATGGAGAAGATGAAGCCGCCGATGAAACCGGCAAGGCTCTTCTTGGGGCTTACAGGGAAAATGTTCCGTGTTGATTTACCGCACAGCATTCCGAAGACATAGGCGAAAATATCATTGCAGAAAACCATGACCAGGAAGCCTACCAGTGTCCATGATGGATGGGGCAGGGTGGTAAGTTTTGTGGCATAGGCGAAGAAGAAGCCCGGGTAGAACACCAGGATAATCAGCGCCTGTATAATTCTGTTTATATGCCCGAACTGATTCTCCCGGGCGAATATCTGATGAGCGAAGATTATAAATATGAGAATTCCGGCAGTTATGGAAAGAGTTCCCATGCTCACAATCTCTGCGCATTCCAGATAGTTTACTATTGATATGATAAGAGGAATGAGCAGCACCATGATATTCTCTTCTATATCCTGATCTGCAGTAAGTATGCGCCACATCTCCTTGGAGCCTACAATCATGAGGGCAGTGCTTATGATATGAGCTACGATATGATGTGCAAATGTAAGGAGGAAAAGGCTTGCGAAAAGGACAGGAATAACAGTGAAGATAAGAAGTACTCTTTTTGTAAGATTGTTCATTTTGTCTCTGTCACCCCTCCGTAGCGTCGGTTCCGGGAGGCAAAGGCTTCGATGGCTTCCTTAAGGTCTTCTGGCTGCCAGTCGGGCCAGTACTTCTTGCTGAAATAGAGCTCGCTGTAGGCGCTTTCCCATAGCAGGAAGTTGCTTGTCCTGAGCTCGCCCCCGGTTCTTATTATAAGGTCAGGGTCGGGAATCTCGGGGTGGTCCATGGCGGCAGAAAGCTTCTCTTCTGTTATCTCGCTCTCCCCCTGGTCACGGAGCTTTTTCACGGCCCGCACTATCTCGTCCCTGCCTCCGTAGTTGATCACAAGGTTTGCGGTCATTCCTGTGAAGTCCTTGGTAAGGTCCTCCACATCCACAATCTCCTTCTGAACAACCTCAGGCAACCTGTCCAGGGAGCCTGAATGCACAACTCTGATGTTGTTTTCCCTGTAGAAGGAAAACTGCTCCCGCAGGTGCTTCTTCAAAAGCTGCATAAGGAATTTCACTTCTGTCTCTGACCGTTTCCAGTTCTCGGTGGAGAAGGTGTAGAGGGACAGGTATTTGACTCCCATGTCGCTGGCAGCCTTGGCTATCCGCTTTGCTGTGCGCACTCCCTCTGAATGACCAAAGGTGCGGGGTTTTCCCCGCTCCCTTGCCCAACGGCCGTTGCCGTCCATGATAATCCCTATATGCATCAGATTTCCATTATCTCTTTTTCTTTTGCTTCTGCAATCTTGTTGATTTCACCGATATACTTGTCGGTCATCTTCTGGACTGCGTCTGCTCCGGATTTTTCCTGATCCTCGCTGATGTCGCCGGCCTTCTGCTTCTTCTTAAGCTCGTCATTGGCCTCCCGGCGGATATTCCGGATTGCCACACGGCTGTTCTCTGCGATGGACTTTGCCTGTTTTGCAAGCTCTTTTCTCCGCTGCTCTGTCAGTGGCGGGATATTCAGTCTGATGACTTTTCCGTCATTGTTCGGGTTCAGGGAAAGGTCTGACTGGAGAATTGCCTTCTCGATATCCTTCATTATGCTCTTGTCCCAAGGCTGGATGACAACAAGCCGTGCCTCAGGGATAGAGATTGTTGCCACCTGGTTCAGCGGGGTAGGCTTGCCGAAGTAGCTGACGCTTATTTTGTCGAAAAGGGAAGCAGAAGCACGTCCTGTCCTGATTGCACCCAGCTCTTCGCCTAAGGCTGCAACAGACTTTTTCATCTTATCTTCTGTTTTAGCTTTTACTGTTTCCATAGCGTACTCTTACTTCAGGCGTTATCGCCAAGTTTGTAATAAACATATTCTGCAATCTCAAGCTTTCCGCCTGCTGCCTTGGCTGTCTCTGCCATAACCTGGGAAACCTTCTTCTTGTCATCCTTTACGAATGCCTGGTCCAGGAAGCAGATCTCTGCAAAGTGCTTGTTCAGCTTGCCCTGAAGGATTCCAGCCTTGACCTTGTCCGGCTTCTCAGCCATCTTAGGATCCTGGTCCATCTGAGCCTGGAAGATCTCGGTCTGCTCCTTGATATAGTCTGCAGAAATCTTGTCCGGGGAAAGTGCGACTGGTGCGAATGCTGCAACGTGGAGTGCGCAGTCGAATGCGAATGCCTTTACAGCCGCGTTGTCGAACAGAGCCTTGCTGTCAGCCTTGAATTTAACGATAACTCCGATGTTTCCGACGCCGTGAACATACTGTGCGGCATATTCGTTGTCTGCAATCTCAAGAACCTTGAAGCGCGGGAGTGTCATGTTCTCCTTGATCACGCCGATAGCCTCGGTAACCAGTGTGGAGAGGGCAGGTGTAACCTCTTTTGCTCCGGTTGCGATGATCTCGTCTGTCAGCTTGTCGCCTAAAGCGATGAACTTCTCGTTTCTGGATACAAAGTCTGTCTCGCAGTTGAGCTCAAGGATAACAGCCTTGTTTCCCTTGATCTTTGTGAAGATCTTACCTTCCTTGGTAGCTCTTGCGCTGCGCTTTGCAGCTGCTGCCAGGCCTTTCTCCTTAAGGATCTTCACTGCCTGTTCGATATTGCCTTCTGCCTCGATGAGAGCTTTCTTGCAGTCGCCC
>CADAEX010000107.1 GCA_902787125.1 uncultured Spirochaetaceae bacterium | reverse complement strand
CGGTGCCCGGCAGGGGAGAAGACAAGCAGGACTGTGTGGTCAACCGTGTCAAACGTCTATACCCGGATTGCATAGAAAACCCTGCCGTGCACCGTCTGGATATGGATACATCCGGCATCCTTGTGCTGGCCCTTACCAAGGAGAGCCAGCGCTTTCTCTCCATGGAGTTTGAAGGTCGTCATGTCCACAAAAAGTACACAGCCCTTCTGGACGGCATACTCCGAAGCTCTGGGGGCGTCCTGGCTCTCCCCTTCAGACTGGACCCGGAGAACAGGCCGTATCAGGTCTACGATCCGGTGCAGGGGAGGATGTGCATTACGCTGTGGAAAAGGCTTTCTGTCTATGATGGCAAGACATTGGTTGAATTCACGCCCCTCACCGGCCGCACCCATCAGCTCCGGGTATCATCAGCATCTCCAAAGGGCCTGGGTACACCGATAGCAGGCGACAGACTGTATGGCACAAGGAAAGAGGGACAGCGCCTTATGCTCCATGCTGGATACATAAGCTTTACCCACCCCTGGTCAAAAGAGAAAATAGAATTTAATGTGGATGCACCCTTTTAAATCTTGTCAATGAGGATAGAGCACTTTCCTGAAGGAATAGGAAGCCGTTTCTTCTGGCCGCCCAGGATATTGATGGTGAAGTAGTATAGTTTCTCGGACTCCATGCGCACTTCCCAGCCCCGTCCGCTCTTGTTCACAAGAATGGTGATCATGTTCCGCTTAAGGGAAAGATCCTGTATTCCCATGATCTCCAGCAGAGGAATAATCCAGTCCACAGTCTTCCGAGGCAGGCTGATATCAAGACCGATAACATTCTCTATCATCAGTGTGATAGTGCTGAGTGCCGCATAGGAGAGGAAATTCTTCCGCGGGAAGTTCTTTTTCCCTTCCCATTTAGAAGGAACACCTGTAATAGGTGAATATGCCTCATACAGCTCTCCTGGCTTGTTACCGTCAGGATTCAGAGCATCAAGCATAAAATAGAGGTGCCGGATAGCACATTCACGGGCAAATTCGTGCCTGTCATATTTCTCAAGACCTTTGATCACCATGAATGTAAGATGAGGATATACAGAGCCGCAGTATCCTTTTCCGTTTTGATTGTAGGCCTTTGAATCGGTGGCAAGGGATGGGAACGGATTTTCTGTGCTGAAAGGTCCGTCCATAAGCTTCTGCACCAGAGCCTCAGCCTTGTCTTCGCTTGGAATCTGGGCCAGCATGGTCCAGTAGGAGGCCAGTGTCTTTACCTTGACCTTTTCCTCGCTGCGGTTCAGGTCATAGTAGAACTGATCTTCTTCATCCCACATAAGGGCATCGATCCTGGTCTTGAGAGAATAATATTTTTTCTTATATTTGAAGCTTATTTCCTTGTCATTTAATATATCGCCGATGGCAGACATGTAATAGGCATTCAGTGCCATCTGAGAATTGAAATCTATTAGATAAGCTGCTTTATCCCTGGGAGAATTATCCATCTGAGCCACTGCCAGCGGTGTCTTGAACAGCCCGTTCTTCTGCTGGAACTTGGACTCGATCCATTCATAATATCTCTCAAGGACTGGAATTACTTCTTTAAGACGCTTCTTCAGACCTACCTTGTGATAAATGTTGAATTCTGCCCAAGCAAACAGCGGGGGAAACAGACATTCAGGATTGTCCTTGGGGAACACGGCCTTTCCGTCTGCCTCGTTGTAAAGACCCCTTATTGCACCCGAGTCTTCCTGCTTATTATAGAAATTGTCCAGAGCCGGTGCCGGCGAATATGTAGAGTTGCTGTAAACAAGAAAGAATGTGGATAGACATGCTTCGTACTGATTTATAGTTGTACTTTCAGGATAGCAGTAGTATTTGTTCTGAAACCCGTTTTTCTTGGTGCCTTTTTTCCAGAAATCTCCAAGCCACAGCCATGTTTTGTTGTAAATGTCCACGAAGTCCTGATCATAGAAGTGGATAACCGGAAAACCTGTTTTAATCACTTTAACTCCCTTAAACCACAAGAGAAACAAAATTAGTTATACGCTTTAACTATATTACACCCATTATCTTTATTCTGTCAAATTTTTTTATTATTTTTATTGACATTTTATTGGTAACTACATACTTTGCAGATATGACTACTGCCGATTTTGCCAGGAAAATTCTTAAAATTGACCCCGAGACCCTTAAAAAACGCAATATTTTCATCAAGTTTATTGTGGCAGAGGGGAAGGTCATATTCGATCCCGAGCTCTTCATTTACTTCGAGAAACATTATGGAGAGGAGAGCCTGTATCACAAGGATATTGCAGGTGCTCACAACATAGATCTTGGCAAGGTTCAGGGCGGGGCCTTTGTGGGGGTTGGGGACAACGAAGTCAAGGTGGCTGGATTCAGCACCCAGTTCGGCGGGGTGGAGGACTATAGGGACGAGGTCCGCACTTATTTTGAGTCCTATTTTGACTGTCCTGTGACAGTGGAGGTCTGATTTGGAATTCAAGGATCCGGCTGTAAAGGCCAGAGTTGAGCAGGCAGATAAACTGACCAAAGAGACTTTTGGTAAGAATGTCTATATCAGGGGAATAATCGAATTCTCCAACTGCTGTCGCAAAAACTGCAACTACTGCGGTATCCGCAGGGGCAACACCAGCATAATCCGCTACCAGATGACTCCGGACGAGATTGTTGCCAAGGCAGAGGAGAACTTGAAGCATGGTATAAAGACCATAGTTCTCCAGTCCGGGGAAGACCTTACATATACCAAAGAAATGCTGGTGGACATTATCAGACGGATCAAGGCATTGGATCCGGAATGTGCAATAACACTCTCCATCGGAGAGCGGACCGAGGATGAATACAAGGCTTTCAAGGAAGCAGGGGCCGACCGGTTCCTTATGCGTTTTGAGACTGCTGACCGGGAGCTTTTTAAAAAGCTGCATCCGGACGATGACTACGATTACCGTATAGAAGCTATAAAAACTCTGCAGAGGCTGGGCTACGAGACAGGAAGCGGCTTTATGTTCGGAATCCCCGGAGAGGCCCCGGATGCGGATGACAAAAACATAGCCCTTCTTAAGGAGCTGGGTGTGGCCATGGTAGGCTGCGGCCCCTTCATCCCGGCGGCGGGAACCCCCATGGAGGGTTCCGGTATCCATGCCGACCTGGAGCGGTGCCTGGATATCTACGCAAAGATCCGGCTTGCCATGCCGGAGGTGAACATTGCGGCAGCCACCGCTCTGGACGCCATGGATAAGGGAGCGCGGAAGCTCTCCCTGGCCGCCGGGGCCAACGTAGTGATGCCCAACACAACCCCACCTAAGTATAAAGACAACTATTCAATTTATGAGCGGAAAGGAAAACTGGACGATAATATTGCCGACGCCAAGAAGCTGGGCGCCGAACTGGAAAAAATGGGGTACACCCCGCTGTGGAACCAGCGGGGCGACTCCAGAGTAAAGTGAATCAGCCGATAAGTCTTACTGCTATAACGCCTTCAGCTGCTTTAAGCTTTGTCATTACCTCAGCCATAAGCTCGTCTGTAACTTCGCTGTCAATCTCGATGATGTTGTATGCATAGCCGTTCTTATTCTTGTTGATGAACTCGGCGATGTTGATCTTCTCCTCTGCCATGATAGCAGTAAGCTGACCGATTACGTTAGGGATATCCTTGTTGATTACGCAGATTCTCTTCCGTCCTGTGAATGGCATGGAGCAGTTAGGGAAGTTGACAGAGTTCTTGATGTTTCCGAACTCCAGGTAATCCTTGAGCTGCTGTGCTGCCATTGCGGCGCAGTTGTCCTCGGCCTCTTCTGTGGATGCTCCCAGGTGAGGTACGCAGATCACATTCTTCATTCCGATAAGCTCTGCATCTGGGAAGTCTGTCATGTAGGTGGCGATTGTGCCGTTCTCGATGGCAGCCTTGAGATCCTCGTTCTTTACCAGTCCGCCCCGGGCAAAGTTCAGAAGTACTGTTCCCTTCTTCATGATCTTGAACTTGTCTGCGTTGAACATTCCCTTGGTTCCGTCTGTCAGAGGAACATGGACTGTGATGTAGTCAGATTCTGCAATCAGGTTGTCCAGGCTTATAGCTTTCTTGATATCTCTGGAAAGTCCCCATGCTGCATCGACAGAGATGTATGGGTCGCTTCCGATTACCTTCATTCCCAGTGCAGATGCGCTGTTTGCAACCATTACTCCAATTGCTCCAAGGCCGATTACACCCAGTGTCTTGCCCTTGATCTCGTGACCTACGAACTGACCTTT
>CADAEX010000106.1 GCA_902787125.1 uncultured Spirochaetaceae bacterium | reverse complement strand
CACAGGATCTGTAGAGCTTACCGAGCTCAACGAGAAGATCGCAGCAAAGGGAACAAAGGAAGCTATCGAGAAGGCCAAGGCTGACCTTGCTTCCGGAAAGCTCCATGTATATGACACAAAGAGCTTCACAGTAGGTGGAAAGCATCTTACTGAGTACCTGGCAGACGTTATCGACAAGGGTGACTTCCAGCCGGAGACCAACGTTATCGTAGACGGCGTGTTTGTTGAGTCTGGCGAGCAGTTCCGCTCAGCTCCATACTTCGACATGCTTATCGACGGCATCAAGAAATACGAGTGATCAAAGGAATATTCCGTGGCTGTACCTGCAATTGAGCTGAAAGAGATAACCAAGACTTTCGGCAGTGTCATAGCAAACGACAAGGTATCTCTCTCTGTCTACCGGGGAGAGATACTTGCTCTTCTGGGGGAGAACGGGAGCGGCAAGACCACCCTTATGAACATGATTTCCGGCATCTATCATCAGGATTCCGGCAAGATTTTCATAGATGGGGAGGAAGCTGTAATCAACTCTCCTAAGGATGCTTTCAACTACAAGATAGGAATGATACATCAGCACTTCAAGCTTGTTGATGTCTTCACAGCCGCGGAAAATATTGTATTAGGAATAAGAAAGACCCTGGATCTGGCCGGCACCAAGCGGAAGATTCAGGAGATATGCAGGAAATATGGATTCGAGGTGAACCCGGACCAGAAGGTGTACGACATGACTGTCTCCCAGAAGCAGACTGTGGAGATTGTCAAAGTGCTCTACCGGGGTGCCGACATTCTTATTCTTGACGAGCCTACCGCAGTCCTAACACCCCAGGAGACAGACCGGCTTTTTGCCGTGCTACGGAACATGAGGAACGACGGCAAGGCTATTGTTATCATAACCCATAAGATGCACGAGGTTGAGGAGCTCTCAGACCGTGTTGCAGTTCTCCGCAAGGGACAGTTCATAGGCTCATTGAAGACCAGCGAGACCAATGCCCAGGAGATGACCAACATGATGGTGGGACATCAGGTTTCCCTGAACATCGAGCGCCCTGACCCGGTGGATCCAAAGCCCCGCCTGGTTGTGGAAAACCTTTCTGTGGTGGACGTGGACGGCATAAAGAAGCTGGACAATGTATCCTTTACCGCAAACTCCGGGGAGATACTAGGAATAGCAGGAATCTCGGGCTGTGGACAGAAGGAGCTTCTTGAGTCCATAGCAGGACTTCAGCCTGTCGAGTCAGGCAACATTTACTTTATAGAAGATGACGGCTCAAAAGAGCAGCTTATAGGGCTTGAGCCATTGAAGATAAAAGAGATGGGGGTGGCCCTCTCCTTTGTACCGGAGGACCGCTTAGGCATGGGTCTTGTGGCAAACATGGACCTGGTGGACAACATGATGCTCCGTTCCTACACAAACGGAAAGGGAATGTTCACAGACAGGAAATCCCCCACCAAGCTGGCAAAGCATGTGGTAGACTTCCTGGAGGTAATCACCCCGGATGTATTCACCCCGGTGCGTAAACTTTCGGGGGGCAACGTGCAGAAGGTGCTGGTGGGCCGGGAGATTTCCAACGCCCCTACCGTACTTATGACAGCCTATGCAACCCGTGGACTTGATATCAATTCATCATACACTATATATGAGATGATAAATATGCAGAAGGAGCGGCAGGTGGCTGTACTCTATGTGGGGGAGGACCTGGATGTCCTTCTTGAGCTCTGCGACAAGGTGCTGGTGCTGTGCGGCGGCAAGGTGTCGGGCATGGTTGACTGCCGGAATACCGACAAGCACACAGTGGGTGCTTTGATGACCCGGCTGGGAGGTGTGAAAGGATGATCTATATTTCCCGCCGCACCGATGTATCGGTGAAAAAAGCTGTAGGAATAAAAGCCATAGCCATTCTGCTTTCACTGGTTGTATGTGCCCTGGTGCTCTTTGTCATGACACATCTGAACCCGCTGGACATCTATATAGCAATGTTCAAGGGAAGCTTCTCCACCCAGCGCAAGTTCTGGGCCCTGCTTCAGAACACTGCCATACTGCTGTGCATTTCCCTGGCTGTCACCCCGGCCTTCAAGATGAAGTTCTGGAACCTGGGTGCAGAAGGTCAGGTTCTTATAGGTGCCTTGGTAAGCGCCACTTTCATGTTCTATATACAGGACAGCTGGCCCAGCTGGCTCCTTATCCTGGTGATGCTGGTTGCATCTGTTGCCTCAGGCCTTATCTGGGCAGGAATCCCAGGCTATTTCAAGGCAAAGTTCGGCACCAACGAGACCCTGTTCACCCTTATGATGAACTATGTGGCAATCCAGCTGGTCAAGTTCTGCATCGCTGTATGGGTGCCGAACGGTTCCAGCGTAATGGGAGTTCTTAACAGGCAGACCCAGTGCGGATGGATTCCTTCCCTCTTCGGTCAGAAGTACCTGATCAATATTCTGATTGTGGCTGCCCTGACAGTCCTTATGTATATCTATCTTAAATACAGCAAGCAGGGTTACGAGATATCGGTAGTGGGAGAAAGCGAGAAGACTGCCCGCTACATCGGTATCAATGTCAAGAAAGTAATACTCAGGACCGCCTGCATAAGCGGTGCTATCGGAGGCCTTGCAGGCTTCCTTCTCTGCGCAGGAACAGGCCATACTGTATCGGCTACTCTGGCCGGCGGTAACGGCTTTACCGCTGTTCTGGTATCCTGGCTGGCCAAGTTCAACCCATTCGGCATGATACTCACAAGCCTTCTCATCGTATTCCTGCAGAAAGGAAGCGGCGAGATTGCCCAGGCTTTCCGGCTCTCTGACAACATATCGGATGTGACCACAGGTATCATTCTGTTCTTCATAATCGGAAGCGAGTTCTTCACCAATTATAAGATTCATCTGAGGAGGAAGTGATGTTCGGTACTATTGCTTATTTACTGGGCTCTTCCATACGGCAGGGCATTCCGCTCCTCTTCGGAGCCACAGGGGAGATACTTACAGAGAAAGGAGGTCACCTTAACCTGGGAATCCCTGGCATCATGTATGTAGGGGGAATCTCCGGCATCATAGGAGGCTATCTATACGAGCATTTCTGTGCCAACCCCAACCCGGCGCTGTGCATCCTCATACCGCTTCTGGCAACCATAATCGGATCCGGCCTGATGGCTCTTATCTTCAGCTTCCTTACCGTGACACTCCGGGCAAATCAGAACGTCACAGGACTTACATTGACAACATTCGGTATAGGTATCGGAAACTTCTTCGGTGCCTCCCTCCTCAGTTTCTTCGGCGACAGCGGCTCCATTTCGCTGCTTACCATAGGAAAGTGGTACAAGGCTGCCTTGATTCCAGGGCTGGACTTCGGATTCCTGGCTTACCTGGCGGTGATCATCGCAATAGCGGTAAGCTTCTATCTTAACCGGACACGGGCAGGCCTCAACATGAGGGCTGTGGGGGAGAACCCTGCCACTGCCGACGCTGCCGGAATCAATGTGACCAAGTATCAGTACCTCTCCACCATCATCGGTGGAATCATCGCCGGCTTGGGCGGCCTCTACTGGGTAATGGACTACACCGGAGGCACCTGGA
Source organism: uncultured Spirochaetaceae bacterium (assembly GCA_902787125.1). Lineage (GTDB taxonomy): Bacteria > Spirochaetota > Spirochaetia > CADAEX01 > CADAEX01 > CADAEX01. The sequence goes on along the minus strand of CADAEX010000106.1, from coordinate 965 downwards.
CCAACAACGGCTTCGGGGACCGGGGCTGGCTGGCTATCGCTATCGTAATATTCGCCCTGTGGAAACCGGTGCTTGGCATCTTCTGCTCCTTCCTTTTCGGCGGTCTCTACATCTGCTGCATCCTGATACCTGGCCTAAGCTCTGCTGCGAAAGAGCTTATAACTATGGCACCGTATGTGGTGACCATCCTGGTGCTCATAATCACCAGCATAAAGAACAAGCGGGAGAACCAGCCCCCGGCCCACCTGGGCCTGAATTACTTCCGGGAAGACCGGTAATTAGGAGGAAAATATGGAAATGAGATTTTTCAAGTGTGAGGTGTGCGGCAACATCATTGCCATGGTGCACTCAAGCGGAGCTCCTGTCTCATGCTGCGGGAAGCCTATGAAAGAGATTATCCCCGGCACCACCGATGCATCGGTGGAAAAGCATGTACCAGTATACGAAGTCAAGGACAACAAGGTTGTCGTGACTGTGGGCTCAGTTATTCACCCTATGACAGATGCATATTGCAACCTGCACAGCTTATGGAAATCGTAAAAAAATAACAGGAGGAAAAGATGGCAAACAAATACAAGGGAACACAGACAGAGAAGAACCTGCTGGAAGCATTTGCAGGTGAGTCCCAGGCACGGAACAAGTACACATACTTTGCATCCCGGGCCAAGAAGGATGGATTTGAGCAGATCTCTGCCCTCTTCCTGGAGACAGCAGACAACGAGAAAGAGCATGCCAAGATGTGGTTCAAGGAGCTGGAGGGAATCGGCGACACAGCTGCAAACCTTAAGGCTGCTGCCGATGGCGAGAACTACGAATGGACCGACATGTACGAAGGCTTTGCCAAGACAGCCGAGGCCGAGGGCTTTAAGGAGCTGGCCGCAAAGTTCCGGGCTGTAGCTGCTATAGAGAAGCACCACGAGGAGCGCTACCGCAAGCTGCTTGAGAATGTGGAGACTGCAAAGGTG